>DAIOWA010000190.1:0-5927 GCA_036758705.1 Pyrinomonadaceae bacterium
AAAACATTACAAGTTAATATTGCTCTGCGGAATTCTGCTGCTGATATTCGCGGCGAATGCGTCAGCACAGTACAAGGGCGAAGCCGTAAAGAAAGACCGTCTCATCAAGGTTCTTAGATCAAAGCAGTTTCAGACGAGCGACATCGTTCAGGTGATAAACGAGAGCGGAGTCGAGTTTAGGCTGACGCCTGCACTCGAAAGCGAACTCGTCGCCGCAGGAGCCAGGCCCGCTGTTATCGATTCTGTCCGCCGCAACTATCGCGGGCAGAATCGTTCGGCGGCCAGTTCACGCCGCGGCGGATCGTCAGGCGGTGAGACGTACAATTCGCTTATCGATGAAGCCGTGGAAGCCTATGATCTTCGGAAGGACATGCGGACTTCGAGGGCTGCTCTTCAGCGTGCGGCGGCTCTACAGCCGAACAATCCGCGGGCATTCCAACTCCTCGGCTTTATGAGTCTGTATGGCGAAAAGGATTTTGACGCAGCAGAGGTCAACTGGAAAAAAGCGATCAGCCTCGGCGGTGCCGCTGTACTTCGGCTGACGCACGACCACGACGGTTCATTTCTTAAGACCTGCACTGGCTCACTTTTCATTTCGCGGAACTCGGTCCGATTCGAGTCTGACGACAACGAGCACACTTTCGAAACGAGCGACCGGAATATCAAGAAGATCGAGGTGAACAATAAATGGCGGCGGATGTTCCAGCTCAAACAGGGATCATTCAAGATCGCTCTGGTCCGCGAGGAAGGGAGCCGTTCGAATTACAGCTTTGCCCCGGTCACCGGTAAGACCGACGAATCGAAAATGATCATCCGGCTGATCGGAAAGTAGGCTATTCGAGCGATTCGGCGATCCTTATGATCTCCATTCCTTCGGTGACGTTGGCCCGGCAGGCGATGAGGGCTTTTTCTTTTTGGCCGCTGCGGATCCATACCTGGCAATCGAGGCATTCGCCGTTCCAGCAGAGGTCGGCTTCGGAGATCTTTTCGACGTCGAGATATTGCAGGCAGCGGAGGATGGAGTTGTTCTCGGGGACGAGTTTTTTCTCGCCAAGTAGCGTGATCTCGATCAGGCGGTCATAAGGTTGCAATATCTCGTCGAGTGGATGCATTCGTGTGGCGAATTCCTTTCTAGCTCGGCTTTATTGTCCGACATTAATCGGATTAACGCATCTATCGCCGCGGATGCTTTTGACCTTACCGGCGACTTCGACCGCGGGACCGCATGAGCGGGAGGCAACGAAATGCCTCAATATAGACTCAATATAAAAGTACAAACGTTGGAGCGGTGGTCATTTTGACAGCCGCTTTTTATTGTTCGCTGGCGATGGGATAGAATGAAGTTATGTCATTGGTGATGTACGTCAAACCCGGCTGCCCATACTGTCAAAAGGCACGGGACCATTTCAACGCAAACGGGATCGCGTTTACCGAGTTCGACGCGCAGACGGACAAAGCGAGACAACGCGAGATGCTCGAATATACGAGCGGCGACCTGACGGTCCCGGCGTTTGTGGAGAACGGAGTTTATGTAAGTTCGGGGTGGGGCGATCCGCCCCGCGGCTGAACGATCCACCCGGATTAGCCGGCAGGTTGTCGGCTATAAAAACTCAATTTTGGATTTTAGATTTTGGATTTTGGATTCGCAGGCATAGACTAGTTGCTTTACTGATCTCGGATTGCGCAAGGATTTCGGCAATCGAAAATCCAAAATCGGCAATCCAAAATCTTTATGATCGGTTCGCAGATCAATCAATACAAGATACTCGAGAAGATCGGGTCGGGTGGTCAGGGAACCGTTTACAAGGCTCTCGATACGAAGCTCAACCGGACCGCCGTCGTCAAGGTACTTCCTCCTGAACTCACCGGAAAACACGCGAACTTCAAACGCTTCGAGCGTGAGGCTCAGCTATGCTCGCAGCTCGATCACCCGAACATCTGCACGATATACGACTTTAACGAAGCCAACGGCGTCTTCTATATTGCAATGCAGTGGATCGACGGGAAGAACGTGCGGCAATTGGTGAATGGGCGAGCTCTTGAGATCAGGAGTGCGTTGTCCATCGCGATCCAGGTTGCTGACGCCCTTGCCTACGCTCATTCGAAAAACATCATCCACCGCGACATCAAGGCCGGGAATATAATGGTCACGGACAGCGGCCAGGCTAAAGTGCTCGATTTCGGGCTGGCAAAACTTCTCGAGGATGAGCAGGCCGCGGCGGCGGACGGGCACGAACGCTCGGAGATCACCGAACTCGGTATTCCCTACGGAACAGCGACATACGCGGCTCCTGAACAAGCGAAAGGCGAGCGGGCCGACGAGCGATCGGATATATTCTCGACCGGCGTACTCCTCTACGAAATGCTGACCGGTATCTGGGCCTTTCAAGGCAAGACGGTAATCGACGTTCGGCACCAGGTACTTTACGGTACGCCGAAACCGGTGTCCGAAATGCGCAAGGATCCGATCCCGCCGGAGCTGCAGGCGATCGTCGATAAGGCTTTACAGAAGGAACCGAAGAACCGATATCAAAAGATCTCGCAAATGCGCGATGACCTGCGAAACATCCTCGCAGCCTATTCCGGCGCGATG
Organism: Pyrinomonadaceae bacterium; assembly: GCA_036758705.1. Lineage (GTDB taxonomy): Bacteria > Acidobacteriota > Blastocatellia > Pyrinomonadales > Pyrinomonadaceae > OLB17. Next base: position 2,594 of record DAIOWA010000190.1, read on the forward strand.
CTGATGCCGTCGGACACGTTCGCACCGGCACACGCGGATGGTGGAGTATTAAAACGTGCTCTGAATTGGTTTACGGGTAAATCCACGCCGGAAGCGTCTTCGTCCAGAAGCTGGCCCTCGGTCTCAAACGCTCCGTCGCTCATCCCGGAGTTGAGTGTTACGACAACGGGGGCCGAGAAGAAAAGCGTCGCGATACTTCCCTTCAAGAATCTAAGCGGTGATCCTGTATCCAATTTCTATGAGTTTGCACTTGCCGATGCCGTTATCACAGAACTCGCGCAATTGCGTTCGCTGGTCGTGCGGCCGAGTTCGGTGATCGCGAAGTATCAGGGAACGGACATCGACCCGCGGGAAGCCGGACGCGAGCAGCGTGTACACGCAGTGCTTTCCGCAGGGTTTCTGCGTGGTGCAGACCGGATCCGGGTGACGGCCCAGTTAATCGACGTTGCGAGCGGCGACATACTCTGGAGCGACCGGATCGACGCGGAAGGCAACGACATCCTTTCGCTGCAGGACGGGATCGCTCAACGGATATTGGAAGGCCTGCGACTTGAACTTTCCGATAAGGAAGCGGAAAAGCTTGGGCGCCGTGCTACCGAGAATCACGAAGCTTGGGAAGAATACCTCCGGGGCCGCGATAATTTTGGCCGCTTCATCTTCCGGACACTCGCGGTCGAAGATTGCAATGCCGCGATTCAGAATTTCAAGAAAGCGATCGAACTCGATTCACACTTCGCTCTGGCATACAGCGGGCTCGGGGCGTGTTACGCCAACCGTGTTTTTAAGGCGATGGGCACCAGTGAGGACTACACGCTCGCCGAGGCCGCGTTTTCGAAGGCTTTCTTTTACGATCCGAATGTTACAGAAGCCCGTGTGCTGATGGTAATGATCTACCTCGCTCGCGGCGAAAAGAAGAAAGCCCATTCCGAGATCGATCTGCTAGCTAAACAGTTCCCGAATGACGCACCGCTGTATTTCGTCAAAGGTGTCGTGCATCGGCTCAGCGGTGAATATGACGAATCGTTGAGGGCGTTCGAGAAGCTTTCCAGATTGGATCCTGCGGCGCGTGCCGTGTCGGCTTATAACAGCGCCCGGATCTTTATCTACAAACGCGAGTACGACAAGGCGTTGGAATATATCGAGCGAGGTGAAAAGGCCGAGCCGAATCACCCGATGCTCAAGATATTTCGCTCCGCGGTTTACTATTATCGCGGGGATCCTGATCTTGCGATCGGGCTGATGAAGTCGATACTTGAAGAGCATCCGGCCATGGATGGTATCCGTCCCCTTTATGCGATTTATCTCGCCGGGTCGGGCAAATTCGATGAGGCCAGGGCGGAGCTAACCGATGAGGTTCTCGATGTTTCGCGAGCCGACCACGATTCGGCCTATTGGGTTACCTCTACCTACGCGCTGCTCGGCGAGAAGGAACTTGCATTGAAATGGCTCGGCCGGGCGATCAAAACCGGCAATGAGAACAAGCCGCACTACCTCAAAGACAAGAGCCTCGATTCGCTTCGCGATGATCCGCGGTTCGATGAGTTGATGAATAAGATCGGCTCCGAAAGTTAAGTAAATGCACAAGCCCGCGCGTAAGCAAGGGCTTGTGCAAATAAAAACTTAAACCGTTACGACTTCGTTCTGTTGAGCGACCATTGTCCGGACTCGGACCTTGAGGGCTTTTTCGAATTGGCGGGCTTCGTTGACGCCTTCGAACGAGAGGGCCTGGAGGCTTGATTCGATGCGTTTGCGGTAGTCGGAGACGAGCGAATCGGACACGCCGAGCATTTCGGCTACTTCCAGTTGCGTTCCGCCATCCGAGATCAGATAGCAGTGCCACAATACGCTGACCATTCGGTCGTACTGCTTCGCCTTTCCGCGCACTGATTTGCTGAGACTCGAAAGAAACTTATCTACTGAACCGGCGGCGACACCTTCGGCTTCGACTCGGAGGAAATCCTGCTCCGGATTCTCACGAATATCAGGGATCTCATACGAAACACGGTCTTCATCATCGCTGTCGCCTGATCCGCCGACGGGGACGAGATGGATATCCATGATCGGCAACCGCGACATTACGAACGAACGAAGCGAGCGAACATCGACCGGCGAATCAACTGCCTTGAATACGCGGATGATCAGCTTTTCAAGCTCGACATTGCTGATGACTATCTGAGCATCGCCGGTGCAGCCTACCATACGTGTATCACGGTGCAGAAAGGCAACCGATTTGACCCGCACATCCATGTCCGCTACGTCGCGACGCATCTTCTCATCGCGCCAATCGGCTAGGCCGTAGAGGCGGTCGGCGAGGCGGCGGTGGATCTCGGTATTTCCGATATTGTCAAAGCGTTTGAAAGTAAGACTTGTTTGAATGATCGTCGAGATGCGTCTGGCGAGCCGGTAAGATTCGGGATACCGCTTTCGAAGCTCCGCCGTCAGCATATTGGTCAGCTCGATCTGGCTGATCTCGCCCTCGACCTCGGCGTCGGTCATTCCCGTGTCGAGATAATGCTGAAAGCGTTCTTTGCTTAGAAGTGCGACGAAAAGTTCCTGTGTAAGATCGGTGTAAGCGTTGTATTTCCCTTCCTCGACAAGGAATCCGGCCCGTTTTGACGCCCTGACCAGCGGATGCGACGAAACTATTCGATGCAGCTCGATCCAGATCTGATTGACGTCGGAGGCACGAAGACTTTCGTTCCATTTACCGACCTTGATCTGCCGCTTCGGCATCGGCCGTGGTGTTCGCTCCTGCTGGTTCACTGAATTCATACGGAGGGGATTCTGAAGGATAGGAATTTACGTCGAACTCAAACGTACGAGGTCTGCTGTGCGTGACTTTCCGCGGCCGAAAGAGGCAAATAGTGGAAGCCAGCTAATTTTATCGTTTTATATTGGGTGTAGAGTGTTTTTCCGAGGACCTTTCGGTCGTTTGGGTGGGCAGTGACGTGAAGTTCGCCGTTGCCTACATTGAGATATTAGCAACTCTTCCGATTTTCGGCAAGATTTTTTTCTGGCAGGTCAATGTGACCGACACTCTGACTAACAATTGAGAATAAAGACCTTAGTGGATGTCCAAATCGACCGGATATGGATCAAAATGATGCATGGGTTTTTGGAACTTCAAATCCATTATCGATTTACTAGAAAGTAAGCGTTAGAACTTGTGCCGGAGATCAGCAAGGTCGTTGTGAGTCGGCGTGTGTTCGATGCTATACTTCGGGGCAAATCAATAATAAGAGATGGCTACGTTTCGAAAGCAGGAAGACTGTCCAACGTCCCAGCAGTTGCTGGCCTATCAACTGGGGGACCTGGAATCTTCGGCGAGCCGGCC
>DAIOWA010000191.1:0-5881 GCA_036758705.1 Pyrinomonadaceae bacterium
GTAATTCGTGGCAAACTTTCTTATATGAGCACGGCACTTCCTCAGGAAATGCAGCAGCACACCTACGCGATCATGGACCGCGTGGAGGATTCGCATTGGTGGTTCGTCGGGCGGCGGGCGATTCTTGAGTCGTTCATGCTCTCGATCGTCGCCAAGCTTCGACACGCGGACGAAGGCGTCCGCGTTCCGCTGCGGATGCTCGACGTTGGTTGTGGGACCGGGGCGAATCTGGAGATGCTGTCGGCGTTTGGCGATGCCGAGGGCGTTGATGTTTCGGATGATGCGTTGGACTTCTGCCGACGTAAAGGCCTGACCGTTCAGAAAGGCCTTGCGGAAAAGCTGCCTTACGAAGAAGGATCGTTCGACGTTACGACGGCTCTCGATGTGGTCGAGCATCTTGATGACGACATCGCGGGCCTGAAGGAAATGTATCGAGTTACGAAGTCCGGCGGATATTCGCTGATCTTCGTGCCGGCGTTTATGTGGCTGTGGGGAGTCCAGGACGACATCTCGCACCATAGGATCCGTTATACGAAAAAACAGATCGTCGAGCGCTTGAAAGAGGCCGGTTATGAGGTCGAGCGAGCGACATACGCTAACTTCACGTTCTTTGCCCCGATCCTCGGGGGCCGGACGATAATGAAGGTCACCGGCATCAAACCCGAGTCGGAAAATAACATCACGATCTCCGCACTCAACGGAGTCTTCGGCAAACTCTTCTCCGCCGAACGCCATATCCTTAAGAACTTCGACTTCCCTTTCGGCGTCTCGATCGTGATCGTCGCCCGCAAGGGTTGATGTGTTAACATCAGTGACACTAGGGAGGTGATGCACACAATGAACTTCTACCGACAAACAATTAGGAATCTGCCTCCGGTCTTTCGTGTGCCCGATGAATTTCGGAACCGCGACGTAGAGGTTATTATCCTTCCGCTTGAAGAAAAACCCGCCGACGATGTCGAACGCGACGAAATGGGCTATCCGATCGGTTTTTTTGAACAGACTGCGGGATCCTTGGCCGATGACCCAATCGAACGAGCCCCGCAGGGTGACTTCGATGTTCGAGAGGAGATTCAATAATCTTGAATCTAAAGTACCTTCTCGACACAAATGCGTGCATCAACTACCTGAACTATCCGCAAGCAAAAGTTGCAGCAGCTATCCGATCGGTCCCCTTGCATGAGATCGCGGTCTGCTCAGTGGTTAAGGCCGAACTTTTCTTCGGGTCCCGCAAAAGTAAAAACCCTGCGACAAACCTTGGTAAGCAGCTTCAATTCCTTGATCAGTTCGAATCTTTGTCTTTCGACGACGAAGCTGCCAATGCATACGCGAATATTCGCGCCGACCTAACAGCAAAAGGTACGATCATCGGTCCGTACGATCTCCAGATCGCTGCGATCGCGATCGCGAACAACCTGACACTGGTCACGCACAACGTATCCGAATTTAGCCGGGTCGCTGGGTTGCGTATCGAAGATTGGGAACTGTAAAGCGGCACTTCCGACGGCATTCATAACCAGACTTTGTATTGCCTGAGCACTTTTCGAATACGTACGAAACAATTTCGTGTATTCGTGACCAAACTGATTCGCCGCCAGACCCGCGACAACTCTCTTTTAATTTCCTGGATACATTAGGTTTACGCGGATTCTTGCTTCTGCAGATACCATCGCAGCACGGCTGGCATATTGTTTGCGGTAATATTTTTCGCACGCCATATTTTCTCCTCGGCTCGCTCACCGGCGGCAAAATTTTGAAATTCATTAGGGAGAAGTTCTGTCATGAAAAACATTTTGAAATTTGGGATTCTTTCAGCGGCTTTTGCATTCGGGTTCATTCTGATCTCGGCTGACACAGTCAGCGCTCAATATCGACGAGGAGGCGGCGCCGCCCAACGTGAATATCGCGACGATATCCGCGACGCTCGTGAAGACTACAATCGCCGGATGAGAAACGGTGATCGCCGAAAAGCGGTACGCGAGTATCGTGAAGATATGCGGGACGCTCGGCGCGAGTATATCCGGAACGTCCAGCGGGATCGTTACGGCTGGTTCTGGTATCAGAACGGACGAAGATACCATCGCCCGTACTCCGCGTGGAACTATCGTAACGGCTACTTCTATCGCAGGTATTAAGAGAGGCGACATTCGCACCTTACGCCGGGCTCGTTAGTGAGTCCGGCTTTTCTATTTTCCGGTTCGCCTATAAAATCTCTTGCGATGAGCAAAATAGAGATCTGCGTGGATTCGCCGGAGGGCGTCATTGCTGCAAGGGACGGTTGGGCCGACCGCGTCGAGCTTTGCGACAACCTATTTGAAGGTGGAACGACCCCGAGCATCGGCATCGTTAAGATGGCTCGGCGAGTCGGCGGAATCAAGCTTCATGTCATCGTCCGACCGCGCGGCGGCGACTTTCTGTATTCGGACGTCGAGTTTGAAACAATGAAGTTCGATGTCGAGGCCGCTCGGACCGCTCGAGTCGACGGCATAGTCATCGGAATGCTTACTGCCGACGGCAACATCGATAAGGAACGCACGACCGAACTCGTAACGCTCGCCCGCCCCATGTCAGTCACATTTCATCGAGCCTTCGATGTATGTAAAGACCCCTTTGCAGCTCTCGAAGATCTGATCGAGATCGGCGTCGACCGCATTCTAACCTCCGGCCAACAGGCGGATGCAGTCAGCGGTTCGGAAACTATCAAGAAGCTGGTGGACGCGGCGGGCGATCGGATCGTGATCATGGCGTGCGGCGGGATCGATGAAACGAACGCATCGGAAGTTGTTGCCGCGACCGGAGCAAGCGAGTTTCATTTCACGGCTTTCGAAGATGTTGCGAGTACGATGGAGTACAAAAACGAGAAGGTCGCAATGGGCTCGGAAGATGCTCCGTCGGAGTACGCTCGCCGAGTCACTAGCTCTGAAAAAGTTCGAGCGATCATCGAGGCCGTCAACAAATGACCGACGATTTTTATTGCGACGAAGTATTTAGCGGGAAGACTCAGGTAGAAAAGATGCTCGAGACCGAGCGAGTTCTTGCCTATCATCACACGCGCCCGTTTTGGCCGGTGCATATTGTTGTCGTTCCGAAGCAGCATGTGGATTCGCTGCTGACGGTTGAGAATGATCTTCTGGTCGAGCTAATGGACGTTGCAAAGAAGGTCGCGGCGATCGTGCTCAAGGAACACGGGGCGGTCCGCGTCTTAACGAATCTTGGGAAATATCAGGATTCGAAGCATCTACACTTTCATGTGCTGTCGGGCGAGGCGCTGTGAACGCAGGCGTCTCGCCTGCGTGTGGAGAAGAGCTGAGTCTATGCTGATCACCTTGCAATACACTGCGGAAGCCGCAGTGTTGCAGGCGAGACGCCTGCGTACCAGTCAAAAATGACTCTTCGCTTCGAAGATCTTCCCCTCCGGAAACTGCTCATTTGTTACCGTATAGACAAACCCCTTCTGCACGGCGTACGCTCCGATCACGCCTGTCTTAGATAACGCGACGAAGCCGACCTGGAAGTCTTTTGCCTTTATGGGATCGCGCTTGACGATGCGGCGGATGGCTTCGCGGCAAGCTTGTTCGGGTGTGCGGCCGAAGCGCATTTGTTCGATGACGGTGTGCGTGCCGCAAATGCGGATGACCTCTTCGCCGACGCCGGATGATGTCGCCGCTCCGACCTCGTTATCAACAAACAGCCCGGCTCCGATGATCGGCGAATCGCCCACGCGGCCGCGCATCTTGAATGCCATTCCGCTTGTTGTCACCATTCCTGCTAGTCCGCCGCTCGCATCGAGAGCGACCGTGCCCATCGTGTCGTGATTAGGCGTGCCGTTTTCGAAGTAATACGGGGCGAACTGAGACATTCCGGGCATCTGCCGCTCCACATTGATCTGCGGTTTGTACTCCGACTTCTTCAGCCACTCCCTGTATTCCTTCTTCGCGTCGTCCGACAGTTCGCCGCTCTCGAGCTTGAATCCATTCGCCAAGGCGAAAGCTTGCGCGCCTTCCCCTGAGAGAAGCACGTGCGGAGTCTTTTCCATCACCGCCCTCGCGACCGAAACGGGATGCTTGATGCGTTCGAGAAACGACACGCCGCCGCAGTCGCCGTTGCCGTTCATGATGCAGGCATCGAGCGTAACTTTGCCGTCGCGATCCGGCCACGCGTCGAGCCCGACGCAGCAACTCGGTTCCAACTCTGACGCACGTCCGCCCGCTTCAACCGCGTCGAGCGCATTACCTCGTTTTCTCAGCACAGGCCACGCACCATTGTTCGCCGTAATGCCGCTGTCCCACGTCGAAACCACGACTGAGCCTTTCACACGCATCGTCGAACTCAGCGGAAACTTCGAACGCTCCTGTCCAAAAACTCGCGACGCGAGAAACGCCGGTACCGCGGCAACGGGTATTTGTAGAAATTTTCTGCGATCCATAAGAAATCTTTGCGACTTCGCATCTTTGCGACTTTGCGTTGAAACTAACCCTCCAGCGTCTGCGCGATCTTATCGAGATTCAGACTCCTTGCGGCCGCGTTGAAGATCTCGGCGTAGGTTCCGTCGCGGCCGTAGAGCTCGGCGTGGGTGCCGATCTCGACTACGCGGCCTTCCTTGAGCGTGTAGATCACGTCGGAGTCGATTATCTGCGAAATGCTGTGCGATATTATCACGACCGTCCGGTTTTCCTTGATCGCGTCGAGACTGTTCTTAATCTGTTCGGTCGCGATCGCGTCGAGACTCGCGGTCGGCTCATCGAGGAAGATCACGGGCGGATCTTTGAGAAACAAACGAGCGATGGCGATCCTCTGCTGCTGTCCGCCGGAAAGTGATTGAGCCTCGCTGTCGTAACCGTGCGGCAGCTTCACGATCTGGTCGTGAAGATACGCTTTCTTCGCCGCCTCGATCACCTCTTCCTTCGTCGCCCGCATAAATCCGTAACGAATATTCTCTTCGATCGACCCGCGAAAGATGTGATTTTTCTGCAGTACGAGGCCGATGCTGCGTCGAAGCAGATGTGTGTCGTATTCGAGCAGGTCGCGGCCGTCGAGCTTGATCGAGCCGCGAGTCGGTTCGTAAAACTTGCAGAGGAGATTTAGGATCGTCGATTTCCCTGCACCTGACAGCCCTACAAACGCAACCGTTGCACCGGCGGGGATCGTCATATTCACATCCCACAAGGCCTGCGTTCCGTTCGGATAGACGAAATCGACATTCTCAAGAACGAACTCACCCTTCAAATCGTCCGACTGCAGCGTGCCGCTCTCCTCTATCGCGTGGTCCGCGTCAAGGATCTCAAAGAATCCTTCGGCATACGTCAACGCCTCATTCATTTGGTCGTAGATGCGATGTAGCTGACGGATCGGGGCCGAGACGTTGTTGAAGAGCAGAATGTGGAACATTATCGCGCCGATCGTCATCTGCTGATCGAGCACGAGATAGGCCGTGAGAATGATGATAACGGTGACGCCGACCTGCTCGGCGAAGGTCTTCATCGCGTCGAACGCGTAGTTCGTCGTCCGTTGTTTGAGCTGGGCTTTGATCAGGTTTTGCTGAAGCTGATACTGCTTTTCGCGTTCGTATTCTTCGCGAACAAATGATTTGATAACTATGATCGACTCGATAATGTTGAACAGGCCGTTGGTCTTCTGCTCGCGCAGTGCACGAAGGCCTCGCCGCACTCCTTTCAACAAGCCCGCCTGCCGCCAGCTCAGGAAGAAATAGACCGGCATCACGACCGACGCGACGAGCCCGACGTAAAAGTTAGCCGAGAACATCAGCACGAGCGCGAGGATCGCGTTGGCGAAGAGCGGCAGCAGATCGATAAAGATGTTTTGGACGAATCCGGTCAGGCTCTCGACGCCGCGATCGATGCGAGTTTGCAGTTTGCCGGTC
>DAIOWA010000192.1:0-5855 GCA_036758705.1 Pyrinomonadaceae bacterium
AACTTTCATTTGACTTCCCCATTCGGCCAACCCGTGCGATCGGCCGGCTCAGATTCCGGTTCAAGAATAACAATCGATCCGCCGCTTCCAAAACTACTTCGCACGACCCGGCCGGGCGGATTCACAAACGACGAGTTTGACATACCCATAACGCTTATCTACACTCAAGTTTTGCTTGCACTCGCAGGCGGCGCGGCCAGGTAGCTCAGTTGGTAGAGCAGCGGACTGAAAATCCGCGTGTCGGGGGTTCAAATCCCTCCCTGGCCACCACAGAATTCAAGGCCCTGAGCGATCCTCTCGTTTCAGGGCCTTTCTCATTCACCAGACGTAAAACGTCTAGTGACATTACCAGCTATTTAGCGATAGCATCGTTTTCAGAATGAAGAAACGTATTTTCAGCGGAGCTCAGCCGACTGGGCAGCTTCATATTGGCAACTACCTCGGAGCGTTGAAGAATTGGGTGGCGCTTCAGGATGAGTACGAAGCGTTTTACTGCATCGTCAACCTGCACGCGATCACGCTGCCGCAGGATCCGGCGACGCTGCGGCAGAAAACGCTCGATCTGGCTCGCATATACCTCGCCGCAGGCGTTGATCCGTCTCGGTCTACGATCTTCATTCAATCGGACGTTTCCGAGCACGCTGAGCTGACGTGGGTTCTTTCGTGCATCGCTCGGATGGGCGAACTTGAACGTATGACGCAGTTCAAGGACAAGGGCAAAGGAAATGCCGAGCGGGCAGGTGTCGGCCTCTTTACCTATCCGGTCCTGATGGCCGCGGATATTCTTTTATATCAAACGGATCTCGTTCCGGTAGGCCAGGATCAGAAACAGCATCTCGAACTTTGCCGCGATCTCGCCGAGCGGTTCAATCGTGACTACGGCGACACCTTCAAACTGCCCGATCCGTACATTCCGCCGGTCGGAGCGAGCATCAAGTCGCTGCAGGATCCGGATAAGAAGATGTCGAAGTCGGACGAGAACCTCAACGGCTCGATCTTCTTATTGGACGACGCCGATACCGTAACGAAGAAGATCAAGCGAGCTGTTACCGATTCGGGAACAACCATCGAATTCGACGAAACACGGCCCGCGATCAGCAATCTTCTTTCGATCTACCAGATCCTCACCGGAACGACGCCAGACGAATGCGTCGAGCACTTCGAGGGCAAAGGCTACGGGCACTTCAAAAATGAGCTGGCGGAAACCGTTGTCGAATTTCTGGGTCCTTTCCAGGAACGCGTGAAGGAATTTGACGACGAGACACTGCAGTCGATCCTAAAACCGGGCGCTGAACGGGCAAGAGAGATCGCGGCGAAAACTCTTGCTGACGTTTACCTAAGGCTCGGCATTCAATAGCTATTGAAATCTATTGAACGCCTGCAAGTTCAACGAGATCCTCAACCGGAACGAGGTAGCGTGCTCCGGCCAGTGTATTGATCAGCCCCTCAGCCTCGGTTGCATCAACGGGTCTGGAAAAATAGAAGCCCTGACCATACCGGCAATTGAGATCCTGCAAAAACTCGAGCTGTTCGACCGTCTCAATACCCTCGGCGACGACTTCCATTCCTAGGTTTGTTCCGAGCATCAAGATCGTCTTCACGATCGCGTCACTCTTTTTATTCTTACCGATCCTGTCGACAAACGATCGGTCGATCTTAAGCCGGTCGAACGGAAAGCTTTGCAGGTAACTCAGGCTCGAATAGCCCGTCCCGAAATCATCGGTCGAAAGATGTACGCCGAGATGGTCGAGCCGGTGTAAAACGTCCTGAGCCTTTTCGCTGTACTCCATCACCGTATTCTCGGTCACCTCAAGCTTCAACTGCCTGGGACTCAAGCCTGTTTCGTGCAGGATATCCTCAACCTGCGAAACAAGCGACGGATGCATCAGCTGCCTTGCTGAAAGATTTACGCTCACAGACAAACGTTCGCCGCAATCCTTCTGCCAGGTACCTATCTGACGGCAAGCCGTTTCGAGGATCCATTTGCCCATCGGCACGATCAAACCCGTTTCCTCAGCTACATCGACAAAATCCTTGGGTGATATTAAGCCTTGCGTCGGATGATTCCATCGGATCAGAGCTTCAAACTCGCGGATACGGCCTGTCGTAAGTTCGACGATCGGCTGGTAATGAACCTCGAACTCATCACGCTCGAGCGCATGGCGAAGGTCGGTCTCAACCTGCAGCAGATTCAAGTTGTGAACATGCATCTCGCGGTCGAATATCTCGTATCGGGCCTTGCCGGCTTCTTTCGCCCGGTACATTGCTGCGTCAGCGTCACGGAGGTAATCGTCGGCACCTCGCTCGATATCATCCGACAGAATGATGCCTACACTCGCGGTCGTGAAGACTTCGTAATTGTCGATCAGAAAGGGCTCGGCGATACGGTTCTGGATCCGTTCGACCACGTGCGCAACGTCTTCGACCGTGCCCGTTCGATTCAACAAGATCGTGAACTCGTCGCCGCCCAATCGGGCTACGACATCGCCGGGACGCAGTGTCGCTTTTAGCCGACCTGAGATCGCGACCAGCAGTTTGTCTCCGACCGCATGGCCAAGACTGTCGTTGATCACCTTAAAGCGATCGAGGTCGAGGAACAGCACAGCGAATCGCGCTTCGGGATTTTCGCAGCATCGCTGGATCGCCAGGCGCAGGTGATTCATGAACTCAGGCCGATTCGGGAGATCTGTCAACGGATCGTGCCGAGCGTAATAATTCAGCTTTTCTTCGCTCTCTTTTTGCTCGTGAATGTCGGTGTTCGTCCCGAACCATTTATTGATGTTCCCGAACGAATCACGCCCAGCCGTCGCTTTCGCAACATGCCATCGATATTGTCCGTCGTGGCGACGCAATCTGAATTCGGTTTCATACGGATCTCCGCTAGCCAGCGAATGAGCCCACCGCTTCAGGCTTTCGTCGACATCGTCGGGATGCACTGCATGCCGCCAACCGTCGCCGAGCAATTCCTCTCGCGAAACGTCAAAATATTCCAACGTCCGCCCATTGACGTAATCCAGCAGGCCGTCCGGACGGGCGGTCCAGATCTGATGAAGAATTCCTTCACCCAACTGCCTATATCGTTGTTCAGATGATTTCAGAGCATCTTCGGTACGCTTACGCTCGGTAATATCGCGGCCGATTCCCTGGACACCGACGGGCTTCCCGTCGATATGGATTAGTCGCGTACTCAACTCAAGCGAAACACGATTGCCCGCCTTCGATACGATCTCGAGCTCATAGGCCGTCGGGCCTTCGCCCCCGACCTTGTTCGTTATCATCCGCTTCGCCTGTTCGAGATACTCCGGCGCAACTACCTGTCCGACGTTCATTTTTATTGCTTCGTCGCGAGTGTATCCGGTGATCTTTTCCCCGGCTCGATTGATCGACGTAAAGTTGCCTTGCAGGTCGTGCGTATAGATCAGGTCGTTTGCGTTTTCAAAAAGATCACGGTATCGCTCTTCATTTTCGCGGATCGCGGCTTCGACGCGTTTACGTTCGGTCACGTCACGGGCGATCCCTTGAACGGCAACCGGTTTACCATCTTTGAAAATAGCGCTGCTGTTAACCTCCAGCGTGATCCGCTGGCCGTCCTTACGGATACAGTCAACCTCATACGATGTCTGCCCTGCAACACCATCGAGCTTTGATGCAAGCTTCTCCCGCAGGACGTGCAGCTGCTCCGGATCCGCGATCTGGCTCATATTCATTCGCAAGGTCTCTTCACGCGAATAGCCGAACACGCGTTCGCCGGCATCGTTTATGGAAATGTAATTTCCATCGAGGTCGTGGATGTAGATAATGTCGCTCGCATTCTCGAAGATATTGCGGAAGCGTTCCTGGCCAAGCCTGATCTCCTCCTCGGCATGTTTCCGGTCGGTTATGTCGATGATCACGCCCTCCCGGCAAACGACATTGCCCTTGGCGTTTCTGATCAAACATCCGCGATCGTGAACCCAGTGGATCATTCCACCGGCGTCGACGATCCGGTATTCGTACTCGACTTCTTCGCCCGAATCGGTTGAGGCTCGCGTCTGTTCGAAGACCCATGCGCGATCTTCAGGATGGATCACGCGGATCCATATTTCGTTATCGTTAAGCCAGTCGTCCAGCGGATAGCCAAAGCGACGGAACGCAGGGCTGACATAGATCGGCGAATATGGCGGAGTCGGGTCGACAGCGTAAAAGAGCACCGGCAGATTCTCAATGAAGCTCCGGTATTTATTTTCGTTGAGGAAAGACGCCGAGTTAGAGAAACCGGGCATCGAGGCATGGATGTCCCCATCCGCTTCTTCACCGCGGTTGGCACCTCGGAAATGATCGAGAGTTAGCGCCATAATCGCCGAAAGTTGACCGTGCCTAAGACGCCGCGAAGGCTTTTGAGTGAGAGGTCGACTATTCGATTTCTGGATTCAGGAAAATGCTTGTTGTTGGTTCGAGGGTCAGCCGGTTGGGATTGATGGGGAAGGCGTCTGACAGTACTGCCAACAATGTTTTACCATACTTTGACCAAAAAATGAACAAAAAAGTTTATCTGGCGCCGTCTAACCGTTTAGACTAATCAACTTATAAGATGGACCTTTCGCTGTTTCACGAACCATTGACCGATATTTTCGCTGATCACAGGGTGGTGGCGGTCGATGTCGATGTGTTTCAGCAGTCAGGTTTCGTCCTTGGTATCCCGCTGCTCTCCGAACCACAAATAATTGCGTTACGCGAGGCACTGGATACGCTAATGGCGAACAACGCGGACGATCCGCTTTTTTACGAGTATCATTCAAACGAGTCGAAGGAGGACGGAAATCGGCTGCTCCACGCACTCGGGGCGTGGCGGATCTCGGAGGCTTTTCACGATCTGATCTTTTACCGCCCGATCATTGAGGCAGCGGAAAAACTTCTTGGCGGTCCCGTAAGGTTCTGGCACGATCAGGTCTTTATGAAACCGGCTCGGGACGGCTCTGTAGTCGCTTGGCATCAGGATTATTCGTATTGGACAAGGACGGTCCCGCTCGCACATCTGACCTGCTGGATCGGGCTTGACGATTCGGATGAAGAAAACGGATGCGTACAATACGTACCCGGCAGTCATCAATGGCATCTGCTGCCGCGCGGTGATCTGGCAAACGATATGACAGCCGTGTTCCGGCATCTGAGTGCCGAACAAAAAGAGGCGTTCCATCCCGTGCCCGTCGTAATGACTGCCGGTCATGCGAGTTTCCACCACCCGATGACAGTCCACGGTTCATACGAAAACAGATCGCCCCGCCCGCGTCGGGGTGTCGTCCTCAACTTTATGCGCGACGGCGTCCGATCGAACACCAACGAAGAACTTCTCGCCGGCGTTCCGGTCATCCCGATGGGCGAAAAGATCGAAGGCCAGTTCTTCCCTCTTCTCTCAAAGATCAAATAATTTTTCAGCCAAGTCGGATCGCCATTCGTCATAAGTACGGCGTGAACCTAAGGCACGCCGAATCCAATTTCAAATAGAGGAGATCTTACTTATGAGAACGATCTTAACGATCAGTTTTGGGGTACTACTGTGTCTTGCGTTCGCCGTTTCCGACACATCCGCGCAGCGACGCGGCGGCATAAACGACCGTCAGCAGAATCAGCGTCACCGACTCGGCAATGGCGTCAGATCAGGCGAACTCACCGCACGCGAGACGGCTCGACTCGCTCGCGAGCAGGGTCACATCTACCGAATGGAATCTCGCCTGCGTGAGTCGGGCGATGAGTTTACAAGGCGTGAACGGGCTCGTGTTCAGCACCAGTTGAATCAGAGCAGCCGTCACATCTATCGCCAGAAGCACGACCGTCAGGACTATCCGCGGCCGTGATCTTTAGGCCATTTTCCTAAA
>DAIOWA010000193.1:0-5826 GCA_036758705.1 Pyrinomonadaceae bacterium
GGGCAGACGTCGACAGCCTGCGGTTATGGTCAGGCGGCGATGGGTCCGTTCTACTGTCCCGGTGATCAAAACGTTTATCTCGATTTCGCTTTCTTTCAGGAGCTGAGGCAGGAATTCAAAGCCCCCGGCGACTTTGCCCAGGCTTATGTGATCGCTCACGAAGTAGGCCATCACGTACAGAACCTGCTCGGCACAATGGCGAAGGTGCAGCGGCAAGGAGAGAACAATCAGCTATCTGTCGCGCTCGAGTTGCAGGCAGATTGCTACGCGGGGATCTGGGCTAACTTTGCAGCCAAGAAAGGTATTGTCGAAGCCGGCGATGCCGAAGAAGCGTTGAAGGCAGCATCGGCCGTCGGTGACGATATGATCCAGCGACGCACGCAAGGATACATCGTCCCCGAATCCTTCACCCACGGCTCCGCTGCTCAACGCCAAAAAGCATTCACGATCGGAATGCAGTACGGCAATATGCAGCAGTGCGAGGTGTTCAAGTAGAACAGGCTTTCCAGCCTGCTATCGATGCACTCGCTAAATGGACTTCATTGCCACCCCGACATTCTCGAGAAAGCGAAAGAAATTATTGACTGATGCTGAGTTTGCCTTATTTCAGACCGATATAGCGTCGAACCCAGAGCGTGGAGCGGTAATCGTCGGAACCCGTGGACTTAGAAAAATAAGAGTTCGTCGTGAAGGTGGAGGTAAGAGTGGTGGTTTCCGTTTAATCTATTTTTGGATCGTCAGCCGTGATACTATTTTATTGTTGGACTTATACGCCAAATCCGACAAGGCCGACCTGCTGGAATCGGAGAAGAAGAGACTTGCCGGCGTGCGGGACGATTATCTGGAGAATCTAAGATGAGCAAAGCAGTTTTTGACAGCCTCGCTCGCAGCATCAAGGAAGCAGGCGGTATTCTTCGCGGCGAGATCAAGGATTACGAATCTTGGAAAGTTCCTAGCCGCAAATCACGACGGAATTCCACAAAGGTACTTGGAGTGTTCGTCGGCGAGGACGATGACATCGTTACCGGGAAGATTTACAACATCGAGATATTACCCTCAAAACGATTTCTTGTAACGGACGAAGCTGGGGAATCCGTGATTTGTTCGGTCAACGATTTCTTGATAGTGAGTTTCCCGCCAAAAGCTGAAAGGCTTCTCCGCGATCTCGTCGCTGCATGAAATGTTATCCCTATTGGGTCGGCGTGAACGGCTTGCCGTAGAGCTCTTGATAGATCCAGCCGAGGACGCGGGCTTCGGCGGTGCAAAGAGCCTCGAGCCAACAACTGGTGAGATACAGGCGGCGTTCATTGTTCGTTGTGAGCAGCGACGCCTTTTCTGTTGAAGACTTTTCGATATCTTTGTCGAGGTCGTTTGCCTCGGTGATCTCACGCTTTGTTTCACGCGATTCGTGCAGGGCGGCAAGGACATCGTTAAGCCAAAGTCCGAGCAGCGGTTCGGAATTATTTTCCTGGAGAGCCTGGAACACACCGATCGCAAACCGAGCCTCGGCATTCTCGAATGGATACGTGCCGACGCCGTTCGCCTCGTCGTCCTGCTGTTTCCATTGAAACAGTTCCTCAGTATTCGCATGACGCATCCGCGACGTGCGCTCGTCAAAGTTCAGAAACCATTCGACAAGGTCGGCTATGGATGACGGATCGATCCCGCCCGTCTCTGCGGGCCGCAATTTCGGCGGTGCGTTCTCGGCTGCTGCGTTCTGTGACATCCTGTTTATCGTACACCAGCAGACGGTTTCGGAATAAGTGATAAGGGATAAGTACTAAGTGCGGATTTTTTGACATCGACCGTGAATTCGCAGATACTTAGGGCACTTCAGCGAGGAACTAATGGCGACACAATACGTAACCTGTCCGCGATGTTCGGCTCAAAATTCGAGCCTCAATACGACCTGTATGACCTGCGGCTCGGCACTGCCGATCGCCCCGATGCCGATGCAGCCGATGCCGAACTACACGGTCAAGCCCGCCGGAGCGGATAAGAAGATCCTTGCCGGTATTCTCGGTATCGTTCTAGGCGGACTCGGCATTCATAAGTTCGTGCTTGGCTATAACCAGGAAGGCGTGATCCTGATCGGCGTTTACCTTGTGGCGATCGTCGTCGCAATGGTCACGTGCGGCATCGGAGCACCGTTGATCTTTATCCCGACGGTCATCGGTATCATCGAAGGCATCATCTACCTCACGAAGACCGACGAAGAATTCGTGCAGACTTACATCGTGAACAAAAAACCCTGGTTCTAGGTCGAGCCAGATCGGTTCGGGCATACGCGACAGGCTGAGAAGGTCTGTCGCGTTTTTATTTGCAACGAAGAACGTAGTTAGAAACTGCGTAATCATACGTACAAAAATTGCGTAGGAATGCGTCTTACAACTTCCCGCCGTCCAACCTATCCTGTTCCTGTTCACGAATACCTCCTTGAGACGATACTAAATATCTCGAACTAAATTATGTTTGACTACAAACCACAACCCGCCGCATTCAGCACTGCGTTGGACAAAGATATAGGATGGGCCCACGCTGGATTTGAGGCTTTCGAGCCGAACCCGCAATATAGCTGGCAGCAAAGGAGACGTCCGGAAACTGATTCGTGGCCGATCGTCGTACCAAAAGGTGGACCGAGGATCGGAAATCTTCCAAAGATCGTCGAAGATCTCATAAAAGCAACCTGGAAATACACGGAGCCACAGGAAGGAGCCACCAGAGGCAACATCATGATGGGAACCCGCGGCATGGCTGCGCCGGCACATATAGTAAACGGGACCTATCATACGCAGGTTCGCCCGACCACTCCCGTACTCAGAACACAATTTCCGAACAACACGCCCATCGCTACTGACTGGTATTTATTCAACTTTATCCAACGCACACACGCGGTAACCTTCCGCGGCGATACGCGCCCTCCATCCGAGGTGATCGGAAGGCAGAACGGCTTTAACCCACCCAACTCCCGCACCGACCGTTACTATCTTGAGAAGAATATTTTCGAGGCATTTGACAGCTATTCAATGAGGCGATTTGGGCACGCGGTGGACAAAACCGACTTTCTTCGTGCGGTTGATTCGGTGGCGCGGAGCGAAGACGATCAGAAATTGCTGGTTGACTATATGATGTGGCGGAGGATCGCCGAACGCGAGGCGGTCCACCTCGGCCGAATGGTCGAGAACGAATGTCTCAAAGGCTACATCTCGACCGCACGTTCAATTGATACGTCAATCCGTTTTGGAACTGCTTATAACTCGAAACCGGGTTGGCTCTATATGACCGTAGTCCACGGCGGCTTTGTCGTACCCTTTGGCGAACGGACGTACTGGGGTACCGAAGAGGGCGAAATCGCTCAATGGGGTCCGATCCCAGGCGAACGAATCGTCGGTTTCGTCCATCTTGACGGATGGGCGCCGGACTCGGCAATCTACATTCGCCGCAAATTCCGAAAGGACGAACCCAAGGCGTTCGAGAAAATGTTCAACGTGATGAGCGGCAAAACCGTTGACGAATAGGGTGAAATCCATTCCTGAATCTCGCCCCGAACACTTGTGCTCGGGGCATTTTTTTGTCCGCCCGAATCCCGTTATAGAATAGGTGAAAGAATGTTCACCGGAATTATTGAAGAAAAGGGCAGCGTGCGATCGGTCGAGTTCGATGGCGACAATGCGCGGATGGTGATCTCAGGAACGCTGGTTACCGACGGCACCAACGCCGGAGATTCGATCTCGGTAAATGGTGTCTGCCTGACCGCGCTCGAAATTACGACAGATTCGTTCGCGGCCCACGTATCGCGTGAGACGCTGGACCGTTCGACGCTTGGTTCGCTTGAGGCAGGTTCGCCCGTCAATCTCGAACGCGCCGTAACACCTATGACGCGCCTTGGCGGCCACATTGTGCAGGGACACGTCGATGGACGCGGCACTTTCGTCTCAGCCACGCAGGACGGAGATTTCTGGACTGTCCGGATCGGCTTCCCGCCGGATTTTGCCAAGTATCTTGTCTACAAAGGATCGGTCGCCGTCGAAGGCATCTCACTCACTGTCGCCTCTCTCGCCGACGATCATTTCGATATCGCCGTTATCCCGAAAACCTGGGAACTGACCAATCTTTCATCCCTAAAACCGGACGACCCGGTTAACCTCGAGGCCGACGTGATCGCGAAGTATGTCGAGAGCATGCTTCGTTCGAGCTAGATCCAAGGGCCGCAGCCGACCTATTTGAACCGAACCAGCTTCTCTGATACTGTTCTCACGAACCTTTTTTTCCACTCACACCTTTTGCATGTCGTCCCAACGGCATGCCGTTCGTGACGTTAGCGTCACTCGATCTCACAACGGAGGAGTAAATGAGTATTGAATTCTTGCCCGCAACCGGCGTCGGACGTTTCAACGCGAAACTGAACGGCAACGCTTTGCAGATCAAACATCGCCTGTCTCTCGTAAGCGATGCGATCGTCCCGGTAACAGCAGGCGATCTTACGAATTTTCAGAACGCCTTTCAGCAGCTCGTAACAAATCACTGGGAAGGTAAGTTTATGCTGCAAAGGGCCGGGGTGAATGTTAAGCCGACGTTTGTCCTAAAGTTTCTTGCACGTGCCGATGAGGCCGAGGCTCATTTCGTTGTTAACCTGAAGCAAAGCCAGGGTGGCAGCGAGAATGTCGGCCGCGACGCCAAACACGGTTACGCGGCCATGGGTGCGGCGGCACCGCGGACTGCTTCATTTATGACAGGTACCATCGCCCAACCCGACTCGGCCGCCCTGACGGCCGTCGATCTACCAAAGGTCCTGCCATACTATGTCGACTTCATCGGAGGCAATATCTCCCCTCAGACAAGGTCACAAGTAGAAACCCTGGGTCGGCAGATCGCAAAGTTGAATCCGCAGCCTCGGTTACAAGTGACCGGTTACGGGGCGAACGCAACTAACTACCAGCAAACGACGATGACGCTGCTTACACAATGCGGTCTTAACAATGTTGCGGCTCGCAGCTCCAACAAGATATTTATTCCTTCAACTTGGGGAAAATCGAGCACAAGCAAAATGAGCGGCCGTACGGATTATGCAAAGATCTCGGTTAGCAACGACCTGGATACGCAGTCCTACCTCACGCAAACCGCGGTCAACAGCTACCCGGCGACGGTCGTACACGAGTACGGACATATGCTCGGACTACAAGATGAATACAATTGTCTCAGCACGCAGGCCGCTGCACAGATGGTTCAGCTTCATATGATCGATGCGTCGGAACAGCAAAAGTTCGAGAACTTTCATTACGGCGGCGCTCAAGTTCCGTCAGCAAAGGTCGCGACGGGGCAGGAAGAATTCGTAAAGGCTTGCGATCGCGCAGGGGTCGCGGTTCCAACATTTGGCCGGCACACCGACAGCATTATGTCGGCGGGTTCGGTTTTCCTTCCGGCTCACTTCGTCTGGATCCGGGAGGCCATGGTTAACCTCTCCGGTCAGAACGATTGGGCGATCGTGCCTTGGGTCTAGACAGCTGTAATGAAAAAAGCGGCCTCCGAAGAAGCCGCTTTTGCTTGGGAAGTGGGAGCCAGAATATCCTTTTACTTCGCACCGCCGGCGAGTTTGCCGATGAGCGTGAAGAGCGGAAGGTACATCGAGATGACGATACTTCCGATCGTCACGCCGAGGAAAAGGATCAGCACCGGCTCGATCATCGCGAGCAGGTCGGCAATAGCCGTATCGACCTCTTCTTCGTAGAAGTCAGCGATCTTGCCCAACATGGCATCGAGAGCACCGGTCTGTTCGCCGACGCCGATCATCTGTCCCACCAAGCGATAGGATGTTGGCGTTAAGTC
>DAIOWA010000194.1:0-5825 GCA_036758705.1 Pyrinomonadaceae bacterium
CGCAGATCATCGCCGAGATCAGAAAGACTTTCCGCAAACCGCAATTGTCCCCCAAGTTTTCTGAAGTTCATGGCAATACCGGAGCACAATTGATCCGAAACTTCCGAAGAAAATCAACCCTCCTCTTTGAGGTACCTGAACTGGAGATTTCGATTCGTGATGTGGATGATGCGAAGTTCGTGGATCTTGCAATAGCAACGGGAGCCGAGTTCCTTGTGACCCGAGATCGCGACTTATTGGATCTGTCAAATGATGGTAATTTCGTGGGGAGATTTCCTCATCTCAAAATCATTACGCCGGTTGGATTCCTCGAAGCAATTCGGGCTCTATAACTTATGTGTGGAATTGTCGGTTACGTTGGTAACAAACAGGTAGTGCCGTTGATCATTGACGGGCTGAGGAAGCTGGAGTATCGCGGGTACGATTCGGCGGGGATCGCGGTTGTGGATGAGAACTGCGATCTGTCGATGCGGCGTGCGGAAGGGAAGCTGCGGAATCTTGAGGAAGTGATCCGGCTGAAGCCTCTTGACGGGACATACGGGATCGGGCATACACGTTGGGCGACGCACGGGCGGCCGACGGAGGAGAACGCTCACCCGCATCGCGATCAGTCGGGCAAGGTTGTTGTGGTTCACAACGGGATCATCGAGAACTACCTGACGTTGAAGGAGAGGCTGGCTGCGAACGGGAGTACGTTTCAGACGGAGACGGACACCGAGGTGATCGCGCATCTCATCGGGCACTATAAAGAGACCGAGAATCTATCGCTTGAGAAAGCGGTCCAGAAGGCGGTGAAGGAGCTTCGCGGGATCTTTGCTCTCTCGATCATCTCGGTCGACGAACCGGATACGATCATCGCGGTACGCGAAGGTGCTCCAGTCGTCGTCGGGTTGGGCGACGGCGAGTTCTTTGTCGCGTCGGACATTCCGCCGATCCTGCAGCATACGCGGGACGTTTTTTATCTGGGCGAGAAAGAGATCGCGGTGTTGACGAAAGACAGCGTTCGCGTCACCGACTTCGACGGCAACGTAGTCGAACCGAAGCAGCAGCGGATCACCTGGGACCCGATCATGGCGGAGAAAGGCGGGTTCAAGCACTTCATGCTCAAGGAGATCTATGAGCAGCCGCGTGCGGTCCGCGATACGGTGCAGGGCCGTGTTTCGCTTGATACGGGCAAGGTTTATCTCGACGAGATGAACATCGCCGAGGAAGATTTTAAGGCCGTTACATCGATCAAGATCGCGGCGTGCGGTACGAGTTGGCATGCGGGTCACGCGGGCAAATTTATGATCGAGAAGCTCGCACGCGTGCCGGTCGAGGTCGATTACGCGTCGGAGTTTCGCTATCGCGATCCGGTGCTGCGGGATACAGACCTGATGATCGTGATCTCGCAATCAGGTGAGACGGCAGACACTATCGCCGCGATGCGCGAGGCGAGGCAGGCGGGCTGCAAGGTGCTCGCGATCTGCAACGTGCAGGGTTCGATGATCCACCGCGAGGCGGACGGGACGATCCTGACGCACGCGGGTCCGGAGATCGGCGTGGCGTCTACGAAGGCGTTTACGGCTCAGATGATCGCGCTTTATTTGTTCGCGCTTTATCTGGGCGAACTCCGCGGATCGATCACGCCTGAAGAAGGAAAGAAGCTCGCACAAGATCTCGCGGAACTTCCGCTGAAAATCGAGCATCTGCTCAATGACGCCGATGCGATCGAAGATCTGTCGAAAGAGTTTTTCCGCGTGCAGGACTTTTTGTACCTTGGTCGCGGGATCAATTTTCCTGTGGCACTCGAAGGCGCGTTGAAGTTGAAGGAGATCAGCTACATTCACGCCGAAGGTTATCCCGCAGGCGAGATGAAGCACGGGCCGAATGCGTTGATCGACGAGAAGCTGCCTGTCGTCGTGGTGAACACGAAGGAGGTAGGGAACTTTTCGAGCGAGCTTCGGTATGAGAAAACGCACTCTAATATCGTCGAAGTAAAGGCCCGCGACGGCATCGTGATCAGCGTCCTGACCGAAGGCGACACGATGAGCTCGAAGGTGTCCGATCACGTGATCGAGATCCCGGAAACGTCGGACCTGCTCGGGCCGGTTTTGGCAGTCGTGCCGCTTCAGTTGTTGTCCTACCACATCGCTGTCCGCCGCGGATGCGATGTCGACCAGCCAAGAAATCTGGCGAAGTCGGTGACGGTTGAATGACGGGGCCATATTTAGTCTCAATTTGATACGATGGACCTATGAACGCCGAATTACTTAGTCGGATAACTTCGAATCCCAATCAGTGTGGAGGCCGCCCGTGTATACGCGGAATGCGTATTCGCGTTAAAGACGTTCTTGAAATGTTGGCTGGCGGAGCGACGGAAGAGGAGATCCTGGCCGATTATCCCTATCTTGAGCGGGATGATATTCGAGCCAGCCTTGAATATGCCGCCGCTCAGATCGACCACGCCGTGGTAATGCTTGCCTAGTGAATTTTCTTGTTGATGCGCAATTGCCTCCAGGGCTGGCTCGTTGGTTAGACGAGCGCGGGCATACAGCTTCTCATGTTCAGGATTTTGACCTTGGTGATGCCGAAGATCGTCTGATCTGGGATCACGCGTTAAAGCTGGGCACGATCATTGTGACCAAGGACGACGACTTTGCCGAGCGGACAGCTCGTACGGCTTCGGGGCCGATCATAGTGTGGCTACGGATAGGAAATTCTACGAATCGAGCACTCTTCGAATGGCTCGAGCCGAGATGGGGAGCAATAACTCAGTTGCTTAGTGAAGGGAATCGACTGATCGAGGTAAGGTAACGGTTCGATTGGCGAAGATCATGCAGCGAAACACTGTATGGAGAAGTCGGTTAAGTTGAATGATGGAACAGCCGCAGATCATCGACTTTCCTGAGATGCGATTGATCGGATCGCGGGTGCGGATGTCGTTTGTGAATGACCGGTCGAGCGAATTATGGCGTGGTTTTCGGGTGGTGCGTCCGACGATTGCGGGGCGGATAGGCGATGAGTCGTATTCGGTGAAGGTTTACGACGCGGCGTATTCGTTTTCTCATTTCGATCCGGCTGCGGAGTTTGAAAAGTGGGCGGCGGTTGCTGTGGGTGCCGATGCCGATGTACCTGATAGCTTAGATTCGTTGGTGATACCGGCGGGGAAGTACGCTGAGTTTATTCACGTCGGGCCGGCGTCGGCGGCTCCGAAGACGTTCGGATATATCTTCGGCGAGTGGTTGCCTGCGTCGGAGTTCGAGTTGGATCTTCGGCCTCATTTCGAGATACTTCCTGAAGGTTACGATCCGTTTACGGTTGATGCGACGGAGCGCGTGCTGATACCGATTCGTTCGAGGGAAAGTTAGTTTTCGCGTCGAGGCGACGCTCATTGCGGACGAGGGCGTCCGCGTTCCGTTACGCTCATTGCGGACGAGGGCGTCCGCGTTCCGTTACGCTCATTGCGAACAAGGATGTCTGCGGTCCATATGAAAGCAATTGTTGTTAGAGAATTCGGGCAGCCTGAGGTGATGCTGGTTGAGGATGTGGAACTTGCCGGGCCGACGGGGACTCAGGTATTGGTAAAGATCGGGGCGGCGGGTGTGAATCCGGTGGATACGTATCTTCGCACCGGCATTCACGCACACGCGCCGAATCTGCCGTATACGCCGGGTAAGGATGCGGCGGGCGTTGTCGAGAAGGTCGGCGACGGCGTGACGCGGTTCGCGGCGGGCGATCGGGTTTACACGGCCGGGTCGATCTCGGGGACGTATGCGGAATATGCGATCTGCGATGAATCGCACCTCGGAGTTCTTCCAGACAATATCTCATTCGAAGAAGGAGCAGGAGTCTGGACGCCGTATGCGACATCGTATCGGGCGCTATTTCAGAAGGCGGAAGTGAAGGCAGGCGAGACGGTGCTGATCCACGGAGCGTCGGGCGGTGTCGGGCTTGCGGCGGTGCAGTGGGCGAAGAATGCGGGACTGCGCGTGATCGGGACGGCGAGTTCGGAGGAAGGGAAGCAGACCGCGCTCGATAGCGGGGCCGATGCGGTGTTTGATCACACCGACGACGATCATTTTTCCGCGATCCACGAATTCACTGATCGAAAGGGAGTCGAAGTGATCATCGAGATGCTCGCGAACGTGAACCTGGAACGCGACTTTGAATGCTTGAGTATGTTCGGCCGGATCGTCGTGGTCGGGAATCGAGGAAGCGTTGAATTTACTCCGCGTCAAGCAATGACGAAGGACGCGACGATCTATGGAATGTCGCTCTTCAACGCCGGAAAAGATAAGCTCGACGCGATGCACAAGGCGATCAGTTACGGTCTTTCACAAGGCTTTCTCAAACCGCCCGTAGGGCGCTCATTCCCGCTCGCGGATGCGCCTATTTCACATCACGAGATCATCAACTCGAAAGCGAATGGGAAGATCGTTTTGATTCCTTAGACCTGGCCGCCCGCTAACGCAGGCGGTTCTGATAACACCTCGAACACTTGAAGCGCGTATTTCACGTTGCCGAACGGGGCTGAGACCTGGACGCCGGCGATTACGTCTCGGACCTCGAGAAGGGATTCGCGGGCGATCTTGATGCCTTCTTCGCGGGCTTCTTCTTTACCTTTTTCTGACGCGGCACGCATACGTTCGAGGATCTCGGCGGTGACGTTGACGCCGGGGACTTCGTTGTGGAGAAACTCGGCGTTGCGGAAACTGACCAGGGGCCAGATGCCGGCGACGATCGGGATCTTGACGTGCGAGATGCGGTCGAGGAACGTGCGAAGCTGCTCGGTATCAAACACGGGCTGCGTGATCGCGTATTCCGCACCGGCCTCGACCTTCCATTCGAACCGGCGGATCTCTTCATCAAGATTTACGGCACCAGGATTGACGCCGACGCCTATCGAAAAAGCCGTTGGGCGACCGATCGGGTTGTTGCCGATGTCGAGGCCATGATTGAGCTTGTTGACCATGTTGGTCAGGCCGATCGAGTCGATGTCGAAGACCGCCGTCGCGTCGGGATATGGGCCCATCTTTGGCGGATCGCCAGTGATGATGAGCAGGTTGTGGAGCCCGAGTGCCGCGGCTCCGAGAAGGTCGGACATCATCCCGAGCAGGTTCCGGTCGCGGCAGCAGTAATGGAGAACCGCTTCGATGCCGATCTCGCGTTCGACGAGTACCGCGGTCGCCTGAGCGGACATTCGCGTCTGAGCACGCGGGCCGTCGGGGATGTTGACGGCATCGACACCGGCGTCTTTCAGCAGGCGGATCGAGTCGAGCGTTTTCTGAGCGTCGCAGCCTTTTGGCGGCAGTACTTCGACCGACGTGACGAACTCTCCGCGAGCGATCTTCCGCGACCAGTTCGAGCGAACTTCAGGATCGACGACCTCGACCTCAGCGGGAGTTAGCTCGGCGACAGTCGCAGGTTGTTTGACGAAAGATTGAGCCGTTTGCCGCGGGCTGTCGGCGCGGATCGCGGTCGAGATCAGCTTGATGTGAGTCGGCGTCGTTCCGCAGCAGCCGCCGACGAACTTGGCTCCGGCCTGCACGAACCGACGCGAGAACTCCGCCATATATTCCGGCGAGCCCATATAAAATTGACGGCCCTGAACGTCACGCGGCAAGCCTGCGTTTGGCTGAGCTGAAAGCGGCTTACTCGTTACGGACCGCATCTTTTCGAGCGCCGTCAGAACGTGGTTCGGGCCCATTCCGCAGTTGAGTCCGATGACGTCGACGTCGAGTTCGTCGAGCCGGGCAGTAAAGGCCTCTGGCGACGTGCCGAACGTCGTATTGCCGTCCATTTGGATCGTCATCTGGGCGATGATCGGCAGATCGGAGAGTTCG
>DAIOWA010000195.1:0-5822 GCA_036758705.1 Pyrinomonadaceae bacterium
CGGATTGGCCGAGATTCCTGAGAATCCGTCCGAGCTCCCACACTTCACGCCGAGAACGAGCTCGCTCAATGGAAATTCTTCGCGAACGCATTCATTGACGAGCGGCAGCATCTTCTCGACTTCCTTCAGCCCGATCTCGATCGCCGCCTGCGTTCCGCCGACGTCCTGGATGCCGATCTTAAACACCGGCTTTTCGATCGGCTTCTCACGATTCGTCAGATATTTTTCGACAAACGTCAGATTCGTCTTCTCGCAGCCAAGGTCCATCAGGATCACGCCGCCGACATTTGGATGATCGGCATAGTTCGACAGCGTCCGCATCATCACATCGAGGGTTGAACCGTCCTGACATCCGCAGCCCTTGTTGTGCGGGATTGCGACGACGCCGTCCACATTCGGAAATTTCTCGCGGCTGTAATGCAGAAACTCCGACATCATCGAGATCTGAGTCGCCTCGTGGCTCGCACACATGGATGTCGGGACGATCAGGATAAAGTTACGGGTTCCCACGCGGCCGTCAGCACGTCGAAATCCCATAAACGTCCCGACCTCGCTCACGTCGAAATAATCCGGAGCCGGAGTCGAAATATCCTCGGGCAGATCTCGCACGATCGGCACCTCGTCCGTCATATTCTCGTGCGTGATCCACTCGCCCTCGCCGATCCCTAACGACGTGCCGATCGGCTGATTATACTGCCGAACAAATTCGCCCGCAGGAATATCGCGAACCGCAAACCGGTGTCCCGGCGGGACCTCGCTCTTCAGAACGACGATCTCGTTGTCAGAAAGCTGAACAGTCATTCCGCTATGCGTCTCGCCCTTGACCACGGCGACGTTGTCCGCCGGGTTCACGACGATGGCGACATCGCTGATGGGAACGATCTTTGGCTGAGGTTCGATCATAAAAATTATCTTTCGAGCAGGTCGGGCAGAACAAACGAAGTCACATTCGGATGAAGCCTGATCCAAAGTCCCGGATTCTCATCAAGCTGCTTCGCTCGTTCGACAGGGTCTTCCGCAAATGCTGTTTCTATCATTCTGGCGAAACTCTGGACCTTCGCCGGAGCTGTCGATGCGTCGACGATCGACTGAACGATCTTCTTAGCACTCAAGATCGCCGCCGGACCGAGCGTCAAAATGTGAGTCGCTGCCCGACATTCCGCCTCATCCTCCGCCGAGATATCGCTGCCGCCCGCCCTAAACTTGGACACATGATGCTCAAGGATGCTCGACGAGATCGGAATGACCCCCGCGACATCTTTAAACGTCGCCCCCGATCCGGGCTTGATGTAGCAAAGATGCGACGCCGCGTTCGCTTCGGGCCCAAGCCCCAGAAAAAAGAGGTCTATTCCGCCGAGCGATTCAAGCTTGTCGAGGTACGCGGTCAATGCACTCTCAACATCATCAGTCTCGGTCAGCATCGGCGTAAAACTCTTGATCTTCGAAAAGAACTGATCGCCAAGCAGCCGCTCGAAATCACGAACAAAGCTGAGACCGTTCGCCATCCGCATCGGAGCGAGTGCGTCCTGCGTAAAGACGTTCAACCGCGAAAGCAGTTCGTCGATCTCCACGGTACCGATCCGAGCACGGATCTGTTTATACATCGCCTGCGCTCCGCGGCCGCCCAGTAGAATGATGTTCACGTCACCGGCTTTGTTCGCGGCGTAGTCAAGCAACT
This sequence comes from Pyrinomonadaceae bacterium, assembly GCA_036758705.1. GTDB lineage: Bacteria > Acidobacteriota > Blastocatellia > Pyrinomonadales > Pyrinomonadaceae > OLB17. The sequence goes on from DAIOWA010000195.1 coordinate 1,679, forward strand.
CCCCGAGCATCGCCCCGCCGACCGCGTCTTCCGTTTCCAGCACACGGAATTGAAAGCTTCCGTTCGGCAGGATCGGCTCTCTCGCTAACCCCGACTCGAGCCAGACGGTACCGCCGGTCTCGCGATGACTGAGGCTTCGCTGTTCAGACGTTTTCATACTACTAGGACTATTGTAATTGGTTAGACCAATTAAAATCAAATCATTTTTTCGGAATTCGCCAGCCGGGATCCAATGGAGCCGGGTAGTCATTCGGATTTCAAACAAAATACAAGTATTTCTATTACTTGACAAACATCTGCTCGTCATCGAAACTATTAATATTTCCACTAAGTGGTATTACCTTTTTCTTAACTTCGCACATTTACCAATATTATGGCGTTCTCAAAACTCGATCTTTCGGGGCGTGTAGCGGTTGTGATCGGAGGCACATCGGGGATCGGCCGGGCACTCGCTCACGGACTTGCGGAAGCCGGAGCCGATGTCGTCCCGTCTTCACGCCGCGAAGAGCAGGTCGAAACAACCGCGGCGGAGATCGAAGCTTTGGGCCGCAAGACCGCCCGCTGCACGTCGGATGTTGCCGACCGCGATTCGCTGACTGCTCTCCTCGATCAAACAGTCGCCGAACTGGGAAAAGTCGATATTCTCGTTAACTCCGCCGGCATCACGAAACGCACGCCAACTCTCGACGTATCGGGCGAAGAATGGAACTCGATCATCGAAACGAACCTGACCGGCACCTTGCGCGGATGCCAGGTTTTCGGCCGGCATATGATCGAGAACGGCTATGGCCGGATCATTAATATCGCTTCCCTTTCGACTTTCGTCTCTCTCTATGAAGTTGCGGCTTATGCGGCGAGCAAGGCTGCCGTTGCATCGCTGACCAAATCGCTCGCGATCGAGTGGGCGAAAAAGGGCGTGAATGTAAACGCGATCGCTCCGGGAGTTTTCCGCACGGCATTAAACACGAAGTTGCTCGATGAAACCCCTCGCGGACAGGAATTTCTGACGCGTACTCCGATGGGACGTTTCGGCGATGTAACTGAACTCGCGGGAGCCGCCGTTTTCCTCGCCTCCGACGCCGCGAGCTTCGTTACCGGCGAAGTGCTCGTCGTCGATGGCGGATTTTTGGCGAGCGGCGTGAACCAATAAAAAGAGTGAGAGCCGAACAAACTGAAAAGTTGAAACTAAAAATTGAAAATGAGTCTCTTCAGCATTTTCAGTTTTAGCCTTTCATTTTTCAGTTTGTTCGGAATGTTTCTTTCGGCAAGAACTATTGTGATCGGCGAGATCGAAACAAAAACTGCACGCCTTATCGAATTCCTCGAGCGCGAAGGGGTTGCGGGCGTCCTGCTCAACGGACAGCACAACTTTGCCTGGATCACAGGCGGCTCCAGCAACGGCGTCGATCACAGCCGTGACAACGGCGTCGCATCGATCTTAATAACACGCAGCGGAGAGAAATTTCTCCTTGCCAACCGGATCGAGATACCGCGGATGCTGGCCGAAGAGGTTTCGGAAAAGGATTTTCAACCGGTCGACTATGCCTGGCAAGACGAGAAATCGTCGAGCCGATGGCTCATCGATCTCGCCAAGGATCTTGCGGGCGGAGACGTTGTAACAGACATTGTGCTGGATCGCGCGACTCCCGCGGTCGAAGGCTCCATTTCACAGGTTCGACGTTCGCTCACTGCTCCCGAGATCGAGCGCTTTAGATCCCTTGGCCGAGACGCAGCCGTTGCCCTTGACGATGTGTTTGATCAGATCGAGCCGGGCCAAACCGAACTCGACATCGCCGCACGGATGCGATCGGAACTGGACCGCTACAACATTCGCTCGGCCGTAACTTTGGTCGCGGCCGATGATCGGATCGCAAAATATCGCCATCCGGTTCCGACCTCAAACAAACTTGAAAAAACTGTAATGTTGGTTTCCTGCGCACGCCGCCACGGACTGATCGTTAGCCTGACTCGCATGGCGACGATCGGTACGGCTTCATCTGACCTTCTCGAACGCACCGAAGGAGCGGCGTTTGTAAATGCAACTCTATGGAACGCGACGAAAGAAGGTGTCAGCGGCCGTGAACTCTACGACACCGCCGCAAAGGCATACGCGGATGCCGGCTTTGCGGACGAGATCGACAAACATCATCAGGGCGGAGCGGCAGGATATCGGACTCGCGAATGGGTCGCTCATCCTAATTCAAGCGACACCGTCGGACCAGATCAAGCGTTTGCGTGGAATCCTTCGATCACTGGGACAAAAGTCGAAGAAACGGTCGTCGTCAGCGGGGGAAGATGCGAAGTAATAACGGCATCCCATAAATTCCCGCAGATCGTCACTACGACAGATGGGGTCGAATATCGCTCACCGGGGATACTCGAGATCTGAAAAATAAAGAGGAGAATGAATGAGCAATAATTCTGAGATCAACGACATTGCCGAAAGTCAGAAGCAGCAGGACGACGGCGAATTTCTCGCGGCTCCTGAAGAGGATTCGGCGTCAGCGACCGGAGCGATCGTCGCCGGCATCGGCGACGTCGTTCAGCGTATTGGCCACTTCCGTTGGTGGATCTGTGCCCTGCTCTTCTTCGCCTCCGCGATCAACTATGTCGATCGGCAGGTTATCGCCATCCTCAAAACGACATTGCAGGCCGAGTTCGGCTGGACAGACATCGACTACGGCTGGATAATCTTCGCATTCTCGACAGCCTACGCGATCGGCTTCATCTTCGCCGGCCGCTTTATGGACAAGGTCGGGACAAAGATCGGCTTTACCGTCGCCATCGTTTTATGGAGCATCGGTGCCCTGCTTCACGCATGGGCTGTCGGGGTAGGAGAGATCGCTCTGCCGATAATTACGCCGATCATCAACGGAGTTCTGGCAGCCGTCAACGCCATCATCACGCCGTTGGGGTTCGAGCCCTGGTCGATCGTTCTTTCGGTATCGGTCGCCGGCTTTATCGTCGCCCGATTTGTTCTCGGCCTCGGCGAATCAGGTAACTTCCCGGCCGCGATCAAGACGACCGCCGAATGGTTTCCCAAGAAAGAGCGCGCCCTTGCGACGGGCATCTTCAACGCCGGGACCAACGTCGGAGCGCTCGTCACACCTCTCGTCGTTCCCATCCTCGTCGCCGTCTGGGGCTGGTACGAAGCGTTCATCGTTACCGGTATCCTCGGCTTTCTATGGCTCGCTTTCTGGCTTTTTCTCTATAAGCGTCCGGAAGAGCATCCGAATCTTTCGAAGGAAGAACTTGCGTACATCCAAAGCGATCCTTCCGAACCCGTAAAGAACCTCCCTTGGGCACGCCTTATCAAATATCGTCAGACGTGGGCATTCGCGATCGGCAAGTTTCTGACCGACCCGATCTGGTGGATCTATCTTTTCTGGGTGCCCGATTTTCTCCACCGGCAGCACGGCCTCGACCTAAAATCGTTCGGCTTTCCGATCGCGGTCATTTACATCATCGCGGACATCGGCAGCGTTGGCGGAGGCTGGATCTCGTCGCGAATGATCAAGCACGGCTACACGGTCAACCGCTCGCGTAAAACGGCGATGCTCATCTGCGCACTCGCAGTCATCCCGATCGTGATCGCATCGTGGACCTCGAGCCTCTGGCTAAGTGTCATCCTTATCGGCATCGCCGCCGCGGCTCACCAGGGATGGTCGGCTAATCTGTTTACGCTTACGTCTGATACGTTCCCGAAACAGGCAGTAGGATCTGTCGTAGGGATCGGCGGAATGCTCGGGGCAGTCGGCGGCATGGTGATCGCACCTCTCGTCGGCTATATCCTGGCATCGACTGGAAGTTACGTCCCGATCTTCATCATCGCGGCCTCAGCATACCTTCTGGCTTTGCTGATCATCCATCTGCTCGCACCAAATCTCGAACAGGCAAAGATCGACGCGTAGGTATAGCCGTTCAGAGTTCAAGCTTTAGCTTGTTTGCGTTGCCATGAGACATCTCGTGGCAATCGTTTACAAGCTAAAGCTCTAAACGTTCTTACTTCTCGAACCTGATCCAATCGATATCAGCCGAGCCGCCGTCGTTCGATTTTGTCGGCCTCATGAAGAAGAACCCTATCTTTGCTCCGATCCACTTCCCTTCACGCGCCTTAAACGGCACGCCGAGACTTGTGAAAGTC
>DAIOWA010000196.1:0-5822 GCA_036758705.1 Pyrinomonadaceae bacterium
AGGTCAGGCATCGTGCTGGAGATCGCGGCACTGGCGGTCGCGGCAGCGGTCGGCGTCGGTGGTGTTACATCGACCTACACCGAAAACGCCCCGTGGATCGCGGCTCTGGCGAAAGACCTGACGGCGTTTCGCGGTAAGTCGGCTGTCGTCGTCGGCGATAATCAGCCGCCGGTCGTTCACGCGATCGCCCATGCGATCAACGGAGCCCTGGGCAACGTTGGCCAGACGGTTGTATATACCGATCCAACATCGCCATACGAAAAATTGCAGGCCGAACAGCTTCGCGAGTTGGTTACCGATATCGACGCCGGAAAAGTGACGACTCTTGTTGTGCTCGGCGGCAATCCGGTCTACAACACGCCCGCCGATCTAAAGATCACGCGTGAGCGGCTTGACAAGGTCGGAACCCGAATTCACCTCAGCCAGCACGTTGACGAGACCTCGGAATACTGCCATTGGCACGTTTCAGAGAAACATTACCTAGAATCGTGGACTGATGCTCGGGCCTATGACGGTACTGTAAGCATCGTTCAGCCGCTGATTCAGCCGCTTTACGACAGCCGCTCTGCACACGAAGTAGTTCAGCTTTTCTTTAAGGAAAACTACGACAAGCGCGACTACGATATCGTCAAGGAATTTTGGCAGGCTCAGAACATTACGGCCGCTCCGGCGGCGGCAGCCCGAACCGCAGCGTCGCCGGCACCGACAGCAAGCCCTGTCGCTGCAGCACACGCCGAACCGGCGGCATCGCCGAGCCCAGTCGCATCGCCTGCGGCATCATCCGCCGCTCCGGCCGCAGTCGCGCCGAAGACTTTCGAAGACAACTGGCGAAAGGCGGTTCACGACGGACACGTTCCGAATACCGCACTGCCCGCGAAGACACTCACAGCAAACACTGCATTTTTAAGCCAGCAACAGCCGGCTGCGTCGTCGTCAGGCCCGCTTGAGATCGCGATCCTGCCGGATCCGTCGATCTACGATGGCCGGTTCGCGAATAACGGATGGCTTCAGGAGCTTCCGAATCCGCTCACCAAGATCACGTGGGATAACGTTGCTCTCGTTAGCCCGAAAACCGCGGCGAAACTCAATCTCAACCAGGGCAACGATTCGCGCGAGATATCTGGCGGCGAACGCGGAATGGCGTTCATTAACACGCACGGCAACAATATGTCGTCTGATCTCGTGACGCTCACCTATCAGGGCGGCAAGATCGAAAAGCCCGTTCCCGTGTGGATCTCGCCCGGTCAGCCCGACGATGTCGTCACGATCTTTATGGGTTACGGCCGCAAGCGCGCCGGCAAGGTCGGAACCGGACTTGGATACAGTGCTTTCGACGTGCAGCGGTCGGACGCAATGAACTTCGGCTTTGGTCAGATCGATAAGACGGGCGAGAAAACGGAGATAGCATCGACGCAGATCCACTTCAATATGGAGGGCCGCGACCTGCTTCGCACACTCGATCTTGATGTGTTTCTGGCGAACCCGAGTGTAGGACATCAAGCCGATGAGTTCCCGCAGACGATGTACGACACCGCGACCGGATCTGACGTCTATCAGGAATGGTACGCAAAGAACCACCGGTGGGCGATGTCGATCGACCTTAACTCGTGCGTCGGGTGCAATTCCTGCGTGATCGCTTGCCAGGCGGAGAACAATATCGCTGTTGTCGGCAAGGAGCAGGTCGCAAAGAGCCGCGAAATGCACTGGCTCCGAGTCGACTCTTATTACTCGGGTACAGATGTAAATAATCCCGGAGGAATAGCGTTCCAGCCCCTTCCGTGTCAGCAGTGCGAGCAGGCTCCTTGCGAGGTCGTTTGCCCGGTTACTGCGACCGCACACAACCCCGAAGGATTGAACGACATGGTGTATAACCGCTGTGTCGGAACACGCTATTGCTCTAACAACTGTCCGTACAAGGTTCGACGCTTTAACTTCCTCCTTTACCAGGATTGGAATACGCCGCAATACAAACTGCTCCGCAACCCCGAAGTTTCTATCCGAAGCCGCGGTGTGATGGAGAAATGTACCTACTGCACCCAGCGTATAGCCGCAGCCAGGATCGAGGCTGAAAAGGACGGCCGACGAGTCCGGGACGGAGAAGTCGTAACGGCTTGTCAGGCGGTTTGCCCGACGAACGCGATCGTGTTTGGCGATATGAACGATCCGGTCAGCAAGATCGCCGCGGCTAAAAAGGACCATCGCGATTACAAACTGCTGAACGAGCTGAACACGCAGCCGCGAACCACGTACCTTGCCGGGTTGAAGAATCAGAACAAGGAAATGCCGGATTATAAGCCTCTACGGGTCCCTAAATCACACGGCGCCGGCGAAAAGAAGGAAGGCGAAACGAAAGCTGGAGGCGAAGCACACTAAATGCAGGACCTGGAACAAATTCAAAAACGAATTTACCCGCCGATGGTCGAGGGAGATCATACTCTCGGGACCGTTTCCGATAAGATCGGCGACCTCGCCTTAAAAAAGAAGACGCCCTTCTTTTGGTTCATCGGCTTTGGCCTGGCCTTTCTCGTTGCTCAGCTTCTGATGGTATCGATCGGGTACCTGCTTGTGACGGGTATCGGGATCTTTGGCACGAACCAACCTGTCGGTTGGGCATTTCCGATCATCAATTTCGTTTGGTGGATCGGCATTGGCCACGCCGGAACGCTGATCTCGGCAATTTTGCTGCTTTTGAACCAAAAATGGCGAACGTCGATCAACCGTTTCGCCGAGGCGATGACGCTTTTTGCCGTGGCCTGCGCGGCGATCTTCCCGGTCATACATACCGGCCGTCCGTGGCTCGCGGCTTACTGGCTGTTCCCTTATCCGAACACGATGGGAATCTGGCCACAGTTCCGCAGTCCGCTGATCTGGGACGTGTTCGCGGTTTCGACCTACGCAACGATCTCGCTGCTCTTCTGGTACGTCGGCCTGATCCCCGACCTGGCGACCTTGCGCGATCGTGCCAAGAATAAGTATTTCAAGCTGATATACGGGCTCTTATCCTGGGGTTGGCGAGGTTCTTCGCGACACTGGCATCGTTATGAGATCGCGTATCTGCTGCTCGCCGGAATTTCGACGCCTCTTGTTCTGTCCGTACACTCGATCGTTTCGTTCGACTTCTCGGTGTCGCAGATACCGGGCTGGCACACGACGTTCTTCCCACCCTATTTTGTGGCCGGTGCGGTCTATGCGGGATTCGCGATGGTGTTGATCCTCTGTATCCCGCTTCGTAAATGGTACGGAATGAAGGACTTCATTACCGATACCCATCTTCACTATATGGGTAAGGTGATGCTGGCGACCGGCCTGATCGTCTTCTATGCGTACATCATGGAAGCGTATTTCGGCTGGTACAGTTCGAGCCAGTATGAGTGGTTCATGATCAAGAACCGCATCTGGACAGGGCCGTATTGGATGTTCTACTGGTTCCTGATCCTATGCAACGGAATTTCGATCCAGCTGCTCTGGTTCAAGCGATTTAGAGAGAGTCCGTTTTGGCTTTTTGTTGTCTCGATCATTGTTAGCATCGGGATGTGGCTAGAACGTTTTGTCATCATCGTTACCAGCCTCCAGCGGGATTTCCTGCCGTCCTCGTGGGCAATGTATTCGCCGACGATCTGGGACTGGACACTGTACGTGGGAACCCTCGGAATGTTCTTTTCGCTGGTATTTCTCTTTGTCCGATTTCTTCCGATCATCTCCATTTTCGAAGTTCGGACCTTGCTGCCCGAAGCGAATGTTCATGGTCATCAGCAGGACTTTGAGGAAAATGTCGTCGAGATCGAATACACCTACGAAAGGACCGATTCGCCGGACAAGGAGTCGAAGGAATAGGCGAGGCGTATTTTGCTATGGATAAGAAACTTTACGGTTTAATGGCGGAATTCGATTCGGCCACCGAGCTCGTAGATGCGGCTCGGGCGGTGAGAGACGCCGGCTATTTAAAGACGGACGGATTTTCGCCGTTCCCGATCCATGAGATGGATGAGGCTCTGGGCATCAAGCGAAGCATTTTGCCCGTTCTCGTTTTCTTTGGAGGCATCACCGGACTGCTTCTGGCGGTCAGCCTACAGGTTTTCATCCATTACATCGATTATCCGCTGAACATCGGAGGACGTCCGTACCTTAGCTGGATCTCCTTTGTGCCGCCCTCGTTCGAGCTGACGATCCTGCTTGCGGGATTCACGGCAGTGTTCGGGATGCTTTTTCTGAACGGGCTGCCGCGGCCGTACCATCCGGTCTTCAACGTACCGCGTTTTGCGCTCGCCACACGCGAGAAGTTTTTTCTGCTGATCGAAGCAGCCGATGATAAATACGATTACGACGAAACGAGAGCCTTTTTGCAAGGCCTTCAGCCGCAGGAGGTGTTCGATGTTGAAGAATAGCTTTGCGGCTCAAGTAAAAAGTAAAAATGGAAAAGGAAAAAGTATGAGTAGAACGATCGGTTTTGCATTTTTACTTTTTACTTTTGCCTTCCTTACCGGCTGCGGCGTCCGCTTTGATATGCAGGACCAGCCGCGTTACAAGGCGTATAAGAAGAGCGACTTCTTCAAAGACGGCCGGGCTTCGCGCGACTTGCCCGAGGGAACCGTCGCTCGCGGACTGCTGAAAGATAACAAGGCGTTTTACACCGGCAAGATCGACAATCCGAATCCGAACGTGCAGGTCGAGACGACGACCAATGCAGCAGGGAACACGATCGTCACGAGCTTCCCGAATGCCATCGACGAGTTTCCGATCCCCGTTACGAAAGAGCTGGTCGACCGCGGCCAGGAACGCTTCAATATCTACTGTATCGTCTGCCACGGGCCTGTCGGAGCCGGCGACGGTATGATCGTCCGCCGCGGATTCGGAGCACCGCCGACCTATCACGACGACCGGCTGCGGAACGCTCCTGTCGGACATTTCTTCGACGTGATCACGAACGGTTGGGGGAAAATGAACGGATACGCAGCGCAGGTGCCGGCCGCGGACCGCTGGGCGATCGTCGCTTACATACGGGCGCTGCAAGTTAGTCAGGATCCGGCAGAAACAATGAAAGCTAATGCCGCGAAAGGAAATGCCGCCGCACCGGCCGCACCGACTACCCATCCGGGAGGTGCAAGATAACCAATGGCTGAAAATTACAACGCACCCGCCGATCTGAACCGTTACCGCACGATCGCCCTTGGCGTGGGCGGCATCGGGCTCATCGTATGGGCCGCGGGAACATATTTTAACGTCGAGCAGGGTCTGCGATCGTGGCTGCTCGGGTTTATCTTCTGGGGCGGTATCACCTTCGGCGGTCTCGGCGTCCTGATGCTGCAGTATCTGACCGGCGGAGCCTGGGGCGTAGTCATTCGCCGCATCGTGGAAGCCGCGTCGCGCGTTATGCCGCTTGTATTTCTGATGTGGCTTCCGCTGGCGTTTGGCCTCACATATGCATACGAGTGGACGCATTTGCCTGCCGATGATTTTACCGTCCTCCAGCGAGGTGTTTTCCAGACGCCCGCAATGTGGATACTTCGCAGTGTCATCTATTTCCTTATTCTCGGTGGAATGGCCTATCTGCTAAATAGTTGGTCAGCCCGTCAGGATAAGGCCGAGAACCACGAAGAAGCAGCCAAATGGCTCGGCTCGGCCACGAAGTTTTCCGGCCCGGCAACGGTCGTGTACGTGATCATTCTCACGTTTGCCACCGTAGATTGGGTGATGTCGCTCGACCCTCACTGGTTCTCGACGATTTGGGGCCTGTTGTTCGTTGTCGGTTGGGCGTTAAGTACTCTGTGCTTTTCTGTACTGATATTCGCGATCGTCGGCGGAGTTGCCCCGATGAACCGAAT
>DAIOWA010000197.1:0-5818 GCA_036758705.1 Pyrinomonadaceae bacterium
TTGGAAGTCCGGTGAGCGAAACAAGCCACCGCATCGCCTCGTTCGCCGCAAAAATGCAGCCCGCCCCCTCAAGCCAGAATGCCCCGTGGACGCTCGCCGCTGATGTGACCAGATCAAACATAACGGCGGCTCGTGTCGGCGAAGCCGGAACGAATGCAAGATGTCGAGGATGGTCGATCGCAACACTCGACTTGACCAGTACTTCGCGAAAAAGCCGGAATGCATTCTCACCGCCGATCCCGGCAGGTAAGACGGTCTCTCCAACAAGCTCTTTCAGCTCACTCTCGGACCTTGGGATTCCCAGCGGTGGTTCAGACGATGTGATACGTGCGATCGCGAACTTCATCACGTCGAGTGTCAGTTCCACAATATCTATATCGACGTTATGCATAATTCGACCAGGACCTATGCTAACGAGTCACAATTAGAGACACTTGCCGCTGTCAACAAGATTCGTTCGGGTTCGGAAAAGCATCGGAATCGTCCTCGTCCGGGCGTTCGGTGAGACACGCGAAGTCCTTCTCGACAAGAATACTAAGGCTCTCGTCTGTACCTATTTGCTGTAGATATTCCAGGCCAACCTGCTCCGAACCTACCCATCGATGGGCGTCCACGCTCGGAACGATCACGGTGAGACAGTTGCCTTCAAACTTTGCACCGGCTTCACCGTTCGAGTCAACTGCCAGCTGGTATCGAAATGCCTCCCGGCCCCGACCAAACTCAACCGTCTCCGTGATCAAACCGGCGTTGCCAAACCCTTCAACCTCCGACCTGGTCAGACGAAGCCGTATTGAGTTTCCGCGAATTCGCAATTTCATATCTGGAACAGAATAATATCGAGAAAATTTCGAGGGCGTGACTTACGTCACTAAATCGAACGATCTTTTCACGTAGCCTTACCTCAGGAAGATATGGAGGTTTATATTTATAATGCAAACACCAATCGCAACCAAGACCATTCGTGAAATTGCTCTGGAAAGCCCGGCTACAACCCGCGTTTTTGAAGAGTTCAAGATCGATTATTGCTGCGGCGGACGAAAATCACTTGAGGAAGCGTGCTCAAATGCCGGACTGGATTTTCAACTCGTAGCGGATAAAGTCGGTGCCGTGCTCGATGGAGCGAGATCAATAGACAATTCCAACGAGATCGAACGGCAGTCAGCCTCGGCTCTGATCGAACACATTATTTCAAAACACCACATATTTACCGCGGAAGAGGTTGAACGACTTCGGCCGTTAATGGAGAAAGTGTGCACTCGTCACGGCGATCTCCATCCAGAACTGTTCAAGCTCCAGACTATCTTCAACACAATGGCGGACAGTTTGGTCCCACACATGCAGAAGGAAGAGATGGTCCTCTTTCCTTACATTCGTGGCCTTGAAGGTGCCCTCGAGGCAGACGTTTCGGCTCCAACTCCGCACTTTGGAACGGTCGCAAATCCGATCCGAATGATGATGGCTGACCACGAGGAAGACGGCGAGCGGTTGCGGATAATGCGAGAAATCACAAACGATTACACTTTGCCCGAAGGAGCGTGCCCTAGCTTCACCGCTCTTTACGCCGGATTGGAGGATCTGGAAAAAGATCTGCATCGGCATATTCACTTAGAGAACAACGTGCTGTTCCCCGCGGCGGTCTCACTCGAGGAGCGTGTGGCCGCTGTTTAGCGATCGGGCAGATGCAGTTCGGGATGCCTGGGGGGATGGCCATCCGCGGTTACCCTTGAGTTGCCGCGGAAATTGACGATCAATTGGATTTCTCCAGTCGTTGAAATAGTGCTACAAATCAAAGTCGCCGAATGATTCCGGTTGGTAGAGGACCTCGAGTATCTCCAGGCGACGTACGCGGCTGGGAGCCTGAAACTCGACTGTAGAGCCGCGACTCTGTCCCAGGAGAGCTGTCGCCAATGGGGTGAGCACAGAGAGCCTTCCCTCATCGACGTTCGCTTCGGTAGGAAAAACGATCGAATAGACGCTTTGTTCTTTCGTATCAAGATCCTTAAGCCTGACCTTTGAACGCATCGTGACGACGTCCGGCGGAACATCCGACGGAGCGACGATTTCGGCGAATTCGAGCCCGTCTTCGAGCCTGTTCACATATGCGATGTTTGAGGGCTCACCCTGCTTTCGCACCAACTCGATCAGGTTTCCGAGGCGGTCTCGATCGGTTTCTGATATATAGATCGCTGCCTGGCTGGTCATAAAAACTCTCCTTCCAATGACTAAAGACAAGGGCAGGATCAAGTTTGCGAAAGCGGGCTGCGAAGCAAGGTTCGAGCAACAGTGGAAGTGAGCGTTCGCGAGGAAAACCTTGATCCTTCCCTTGAAGAATCCAGTTTACCGAGCCGATGTGGGCCCGGTTAGCGTGGAAACTCCTGACTTCTCAGGTGTTTACTCTCGGGTATCCTTCCGAGCTTGATTCGAACGACCTAAAGGGCCGGGGAGACACTCGAAATTGGTTGAATTCAGGTGATAGCCGACGGAGTATCCAATACGTCCTCTTGGCTGTCAACGGTGTTTCGTTTATCTGAGAGCCTTCACGCACAACCGCCGCCTCCAATTCGGGATCCGAAAGATGTTGGAGATCATATCCACAACGTTCAATCTGAGTACGGATCTTGCGAAGTTGTCGCTCCGTTCTGCGCCGCGCCCAGGATCTGTAAATCGTCGAGATCACCTTCTTTGCCCTCCTCGTTTGACTAATGACTGACAGCGGCACCACCACGATCATTCCAGTAAAGGCGAGTAATGCAGCGATCACGCCAAGGATCACTAACGGAATCGAATTGCCCGTCATTGGTGCCTCCCGTTGGTGCAAGTTCGGAGTCAGTTATGCAAGCACAACGTACTCCAAGTTGACTCTAGTTTAGGATTTCGTTTTCCGCAGTAACAGGGTAGGAACACGCAAGCCTTCTGGGAGTTACCACCTGTCGATTCGAAAGACCGAAGTGAGGCATGTCGGAGACTCTTGGCGCGCGTACAAATACCGTCCAGATCGGGTGGAAATACCCTTCAAGCCAGTGGCTCATCCTGGCTATGCTCAAAGATGCATACAACATCAAGTGAGGTTTACAGATGAGAATATTGATCGGTTATGACGGCTCAAAACATTGCAACGCGGCTCTCGACGATTTGAGGCTCGCCGGGCTGCCGAGCGACACAAAGAGTCTCGTAGTTTCAGTCGCGGATCCCTCGATAGCTAGAGGTTCAATTAGAGAGGTCTTTGCAATGGCAATGCCTTCCCGGTTCGGGAAATCGACGACAGAAGTGCAGCAAACGCACAGCGGCCAGTTGATCGAGGCTGATGAGTTTGCGATGAAGGCAGCGGACCGGCTTCTTATTGAATTTCCTGAATGGGAAGTGGCGAAAAAGACACGCATGGGACCTGCAGCAACCGAACTCATTGACGCCGCAAAGGATTGGAACGCGGACTTGATGGTCGTCGGATCAGAACGCGTTCCAGTTGCTGAGGAATTCCTTATCCGATCTCAGGGTGAACCGATCGATGGCCGCTCAAACACTTCAGTCAGGGTTTCTCGACCGAACGAGAGGAAGAACCCGGACTCTCCGCCGAAGATCCTTGTCGGCATCGATGGTTCGCCAGCAGCTCAGGAGGCCGTGTATGAGATCGGCAGAAGAACATGGATGGATGGAACACAAGTCCAAATGATCGCTGTTCAGACTCCGACTCTTGTTGCCTCGCAATCGGAATCAATGCTGACATGGGCGAGGTACCATCTGAGATCGGTTGGGCTGAATCCGTCGATGTCCATTCAAGGAGGCGACCCGACCCGCATCCTGATTCGAGACGCCCGCATGTCGAATGCGGATTGTATCTTCTTGGGGGCCGGAACTCGAGAGAACCAGATAGGCAGCGTTTCGAGAGCGGTACTCAACAAGGCTCATTGTTCGGTCGAAGTAGTTCGACCCGTGGAATAGCTCGAAGAATAGAGCGGCGACGGACTAACTCCGTCGCCGCTTCGCTTAAATGATCTTTGTTTTAGGGCGATGCGCGTGATCGACCCACCATGGCAGGACGGCGACAAAGAAGCCGAAGAACAGTGTTGCGAAGATGAAGCCGAAGACTGTCTTCGCAAGGTCGCCCATTCCCGCCCGGTACGAAACCCCAGCGCTCACAACCGCCAGGATCCAAGCCAGCAAATATATTTTCGGTGCCATCACACCTCCTCCGTCGGAAGTGGCAGATCCAACCTGCTGGAGTCACCCTCCTTCATTACTGCCCAGAGAGCGAACGCATATACAAGGCCGACGACTCCCAAGCTTCCTGCTACCATCTTCGGCGTGTCAAAGGTGCCATTTAGGAGCGATGTTACCGTCGCGGCGATCAACAACACCCATGCGTACAAGTAAATTCTCTTGACCATAAGACCTCCTTTCAGTCCTTACATTCGATGTCAACAGTTTTGACCCGTTGATAACTCAAATTTAATCCAGAATTCGCGAACAAAACAGAGTGATTCCACTCGCGAAAGTCGAGTGTTTACACACAAACAATGCCGCGATCCGATCACCTTTGCGGCGTCCGGGGCAAAGATCTGAAACTCCGGGTGATAGCACGCGTTTGGCATGCGTGGTTACCCGCTATTCCATTCTGTAAAGGTCAGATATCTTAGTAGATAGGTTAAGGCCACTCTTAGGCATTAGAGGGTCTTGATTTGTGAGGTACAGCAATGAGAGTCCTTATAGGCTTTGACGGTTCTGAACACTCAGACGCAGCCATCGAAGATCTGAAACACGCCGGCCTGCCCCAGGACTGCACGGTGCTAATCGCCACAGTTGCCGACTTGTTGATGAGCAGCCCCGAACTTTCCAAAGTGATCAAACAGACTATTACACCCCGACGCGTTGCCGCCGGTCTCGATAAGGCTCAATCGCATGCCGAACGTATCACGAAAGAGGCTCTGGAAAACTCGAGACGAGCCAAAACACGTGTGAAGAAAATGTTCCCTGGATGGGATGTCAGCGCCGAGGTAATGATCGGAACGCCAGGCTGGGTTCTGGTCGATGTGGCGAACAAATGGAACGCAGATCTGGTTGTTGTGGGGTCTCAAGGGCATTCAGCATTGAAGAGCCTCTTTCTTGGGAGTGTTTCCAAACGGGTCGTTGCCGATTCTCGATGCTCCGTTCGCGTGGTGAAAGTAAGCGATCGCGCGGATGCCAATGATTCTTTTCGGATCCTGGTCGGAGTCGATGGCTCGCCCGCCTCTGAACAGGCAATACATGAAATCGGACAACGCGTTTGGCCGGACGGAACGGAAGTCCGCCTTGTCTGGGTCGATGACAACACTCCAACGACTCAGGTCGTCACACGTCTGCCGCAGGCGACCGCATTGATCAACAGCTACTATCGAAAATCAAGATCTCGAGTCGCCGCAATGCTGCGATGGGCAACTAGAGAATTGAGTGCGATCGGCCTGAAAACTTCAGTAGCAAAAAAAGCCGGCAGCGCAAAGTCGGTTCTTGTCGACGAGGCTCGTGAATGGAATGCCGATTCCATCTTTGTAGGAACTCGTGATTTCAGTAGTTCTTTCGAACGTTTCCGTCTGGGAAGCGTTTCGTCGAGTGTCGTGACAAATGCCGGATGCACGGTTGAGATCGTCCGACCGTCAGCCAACGCAGCCTTGGGACACCAATGACTCTGTCAGGATCGCGAGCAAGCTCATATAATGAATGGGATATGCCGACCGACGTTTCCAGACAAATTCTCAAAAGAAAAGCTCTCGAAAGATGGGAAAATGAAGGCGGAAGGATCGAACCGATCACGCGGGCTACAATCAAAGAAAAAAAGGGAAAAGGT
>DAIOWA010000198.1:0-5813 GCA_036758705.1 Pyrinomonadaceae bacterium
GCGAACGCTTCGTTGAGTTCGATGACGTCGATCTGGTCGAGCGTGAGGCCGGCGAGTTTGAGGGCCTTTGGGATCGCGAAGACCGGGCCGATGCCCATCTCTTCGGGCAGGCATCCGGCGGTCGCGTACGATACGAAACGGGCGATCGGCGTGAGGCCGAGTTCCTTCGCCTTGTCCGCCGACATCACAACCGAGGCGGCAGCCCCATCCGACATCTGTGATGAATTTCCGGCGGTGACGGTTCCTTTAGCGTGAAACGCAGGCTTCAGCTTGGCCAAGCCTTCCATCGACGTATCCGCCCGCACGCCTTCGTCCATACCGAAAACGATCTCTTTGCGTCGAACGCGGCCTTTTTCGTCGAACTCATCGACAAAGATGTTCATAGGAACGATCTCGTCGTTGAATTTGCCAGCGGCGATCGCGGCGGCGGCCTTCTGGTGCGACTGCATCGAGAACTCGTCCGCCTGTTCGCGGGTGATCTCATATTTCTTCGCGAGATTTTCGGCGGTCAGGCCCATGTTCAGGTAGTAATCGGGATACGTGTCCGCGAGGCCGGGGTTCGGACGGAACGAGTTGCCGCCCATCGGGATCGCCGTCATCGATTCGAGCCCCCCGGCGACGATCGCGTCCGCTCCGCCGACCTGGATCCGCTCTGCCGCAAGTGCGATGGTCTGCAGGCCCGACGAGCAATAGCGATTCACCGTCATCGCGCTCGTCTCGACCGGCAGCCCGGCGAGGATCGACGATGTCCGTGCGACGTTCATCCCCTGCGACGCTTCGGGAAACGCACAGCCCATTATCACGTCGTCGATAAGCGACGCATCGACGCCTGCCCTCGCAACCGCTTCCTTGATCGCGACCGCTCCCATCTCATCCGAACGCGTGTTCCTCAACGTGCCCTTCGGCGCCTTTCCCACAGCCGTCCGCACGGCCGATACGATAACTGCTTCTTTCATAATCCCCTATCTCCCTTTGCTGCACGTCGTCAGATGCGGAAGCCCGCACGTTAGTTAGGGCTTAACGCTCAACTACACACTTAAGAACCCGGTCGCTACCGCTCCCGGTTCTGACCTTCATTCTTATAAACCTTCCCATTCCGCATGATGAAAACGACATCCTTCACCGTCTCGATCTTCTCGAGCGGGTTGTCGCGGACGGCAATGATGTCGGCTCGGAAGCCGGGTTTGATCCAGCCACGGCTGCGTTCGATGCCGAGGAGCTTCGCGGCGTTTGTGGTCAAAGCCTGGAGGATGACGAGGTTCGGGATGCCGGTCATCTTCCATTCGTCGACGGTGTCGATCGAGACCTTGCCGCGAGGGAATTCTTTGGTGTTGTAGATCACGTCGGGGCCCCAAACCATCGTCACGCCCGCCTTGTAAGCACGCCGGACGGGGTCGATGAACATCCGCTCGTTCGCTTCCTTGTTGCCGCCGGGTTCGCCGCTGAGCACCGCGTCGCGTTCGGTGAACGGGATCGGCGTGATCGCGACGTTGTTCTTTTTAGCGATCGCGAGAGCTTCGTCGGTGATCGCCACCGCGTGCTCGATCGAATCGACACCTGCCTTCGCAGCATTCAACGCACCGGCCGCCGTCCACGCATGGGCTGCGAGTTTCACACCCGCGAGATGCGCTTCCTCGATCGCGAACTTGATATCGTCGACCGAATAGATGTACGGCTGGTCGTCAATGACGAGCTTGATCACGGTCGCACCATAGTGCAGATTCTGGCGGATCGCTTTCTTGATCTCGTCACGCGTATCGGCGAAGAAATATTCGGGCTCGGCAAGGTTCTGCTTGTCCGGCTGCAGACGGAACTGGCCGCCGTACGGAGCGATGATCCGCCCGGCGGTAATAAACGTCGGCCCGTCGATCTCGCCGCTCTGGATCATCCGGCGGACTTCGACGCAGGCATAGTTCCCTTCGTTGCCGACATCGCGGACGCTCGTGAATCCATACTCGAGCATCGACTTCGCGTTCACCGCACCTTGTATCGCACGCTTTGCGTTCGAATCCAGCAGCGTCGTGAAATAGTATCGCCCGCCGTCGCGTTTGTGCTGCGTGTTCATACACAGGTGCGAGTGGGCATCCATCATTCCGGGAATGACGGTTTCTTTCGATAGGTCGATAAGGGTCGCTCCGGCCGGTATCGTGAGGTTCGCACCGACCGCCTTGATGTCCTGGCCCTCGACGAGAATGATCTGGTTAGTCGCAACGTTTCCCGTTTCAGGATCAACGACGCGTCCGGCTCGGATCGCGGTCACCTGAGCCATTGCCGATGCGGAGCCGAGCACCGCGACGAACAAAGCTATTAATATTTTCTTCATATGGGCAGTGTCTAAATTCTTATATTGCTACCGCTACATCGATGGTTTCCAAAGCTGATCTCAACGCCGCGGGGTCGATCTCGACCAGAAATCCGCGCTTGCCGCCGTTGATGTAGACCTTATCGAGCTCGAAGATCGTCTTTTCAACATAGACCGGCATCTTCGTCCGAGTGCCGAATGGCGACGTTCCGCCGAACATATAGCCGGTCCACTTTATCGCCTTCTCCGGCGTCGCGGGCTCGACCGCCTTCACATTCAGAAATCGCGCAAGGTTCTTTGTCGAGACTTCGCAGTCGCCGTGCATCAGCACGATCACAGGTTTCCTTTCATTCGTTTCAAATACCAAAGTCTTCACGACCGCGTGCTCGTCCACATTCAACTGCTTCGCCGATTCGCGCGTGCCGCCTTTCTCGACGTAATCGTAAAGGTGCGGCGTGAAGTCGATCTTCTTCTCGCGAAGAAAGCGGACGGCCTGGGTTATCGGGAAATCCATACTATGTTGTCGGGAACCGCCTCCGTAAGGGGGCGGCAGTTCGCCAATTATCAAGCTGGCCGCCCGCTAACGCAGGCGGTTCTGACATTCCCGGTAACGAAAGCACGATGCCACGTGATCGTTCACCATTCCGGTTGCCTGCATGAACGCGTACATTATCGTTGAGCCGACGAAGTTGAATCCCCGTTTCTTGAGATCCTTTGAAATTGCATCGCTAATCTCCGTCTTTACCGGAACGTCGCCCATTTCCATTCGCTTACCGTCGATCGGCTTGCCGCCGACGAACGACCAGATGTAGGCGTCGAATGAGCCGAACTCTTGCTGGACCTTCAGAAATGCCTTCGCATTCCTACCGGCCGACGCGATCTTCAAACGCTTGCGAATGATCCCGGGATTCTCAAGCAGCTTTGCGCATTTCGCGTCCGAATATTTTGCGACCTTTGCCGCATCGAAATTGTCGAATGCTTTGCGATAGTTCTCTCGCTTGGCAAGGATCGTGTCCCAACTCAACCCCGCCTGCGCACCTTCGAGTATCAGAAATTCAAACAGCCCGCGATCGTCGTGGTGCGGGACGCCCCATTCGGTGTCGTGATAATGGATCGCGAGGTCGTTCCTCGCCCAACTGCAACGTTTCATAATGGAACGCGAACTTTAGTTCGCAAAAAATGAGAGGCGAACTAAAGTTCGCGTTCCCTTGTGTACTTTTGAACGATCTCGCCCGGATCAATTCCTTTGAAATCCGCGTGAGCCTCGACCACGCCGTCGGCCTGCATTATCTCATCGTAAGAGTTTACAGTTGTGATCCCAATCGCCTTCATTCCGGCACGCTTCGCCGCCTCAAATCCGAAGAACGCATCCTCGAACACGATCGAATTCCGGGGCTCAACGCCGACGTTTGCCGCAGAGATAAGGAATATCTCCGGATCAGGCTTCCCGCGTTTAACATCGGCGGCTGTTGTGATCGCTCCGAAATACTTTCGCAGGTCGAGGCCATCCAGAATGAATGCCATATTCGGCGGCGACGCGGCGGTCGAAACCGCCAGCTTTATACCAAGCCCGTGTGACGTCTCCAGAAAATCCACCAGCCCATCGACGGGCTTTCGATGATGGATATAGACCTCTCGATAGAGTTCTTCTTTTCGAAGCGCCAGCTCACTCAGGCGTTCGTTCGAAACGGCTCCGAATACGCTCGGGATGATCTCGCGATTTGTTTGACCGGCGGTCTCGACCAGAAATTTCCGTTCGTTGAACTCAAACCCGTTTTCCTCGATCAACGTCCGCCACGCCTCGGTGTGGAACCGCATATTGTCGACGAGCGTACCGTCCATGTCGAAGATGAATGCCCGTTCCTCGTAGTTCATTTATTTCCCCATGTACAACAAACTTCAGTTTGTTGCGCTCAAGCCACACATACGGAATCAACAAACTGAAATTTGTTGGACATTCAACGGAAAACCTTCGGCCTCCATCACACGCTTCGCCTGGCGGATGTGCCGCTTCGAGTGTTCGACAAGGACGGTGTACGCATCGTCGAGCGTGTACGTGAAGATCGCCAGAAACGGAGACGTCACGACCGTCTTTTTGCGATCGACATCGGCAACCGCGTCAATCCGTCGGTTCACGTCCGCGACGTGGTCACAGAACCTCTCAACGATCCGCTCTTCGATGTCGCTCGGCGGCACGATCGCTTTCGATGGAGCCTTCGCCTTTTTCGAATCTTCGGATACAGCCTTGATCAGAAAACGTCCGGCCCATCCGGTCAACGGAGAGTAGTTTTCGATGATTGAGTTTTTGCGATTACCCGACGCCAGCTTTGCGAACTCCGGAAAGAACTGCTCATTTGTCTTAACCAAATGATCAAGACATTGCGCGATGCTCCAGCTCTTCGCACCCGGCTTCCAATTGAGCTGCTCGTTCGACAGCGATCCGAATGCGGTCTTCGCATCCTCAGCCACCGCAGTCATATCCGAAATTATCGATCCGATCCGTTCATCCATCGTGTTTCTCCGTGTTCAGAGTACGCGATAAATCGTGCACTCTGAGCTAGTTCCTCAGCGGCTTGCCGGTCTTCAGCATCGCCGCGATGCGGTCTTGTGTCTTCCTCTCCCCACAGAGCGAGACGAATGCCTCGCGTTCGAGGTCGAGCAGATACTGCTCGCTGACGTACGCCGAATGATTGATCGCACCGCCGCTCATGATGTTCGCGAGCTTGTTTCCGATAAGCTGATCGTGATCCGTAATAAATCCGCCCTGCTTCATCATATGGAGCGCGAGCTTCATCGCCGCGA
This sequence comes from Pyrinomonadaceae bacterium, assembly GCA_036758705.1. Classification (GTDB taxonomy): domain Bacteria; phylum Acidobacteriota; class Blastocatellia; order Pyrinomonadales; family Pyrinomonadaceae; genus OLB17. The sequence continues at coordinate 5,105 of DAIOWA010000198.1, forward strand.
GGCCGGACTCGCCCATCACAAAGATATCTTCACGCGGCACCGGAGCAACGAATCCGGATGCAACGAGGTTCAATACTTCCTGCTTCGCATCCGCGATCAGCCGGTCGCCATTCATTGAGATCGAGTCGACATCGCGGAAGAATCCCCACGACTTCGCTTCCTGTGCCGACGTCGCGACCTTGCCCATCCCGATCATCTCGAAGGTCTTCTTGAGAAACTCAAGCGGATCGGCATTCGGGGCCTTCTGAGCGGCGTCCATCGCCCGCATGGTCATTTCCTTCGTACCGCCGCCCGCCGGGATCAAGCCGACCCCAACCTCAACAAGGCCGATGTAAGTTTCCGCCGCCGCCCGGGCCCGATTGCCGTGGATTGCGATCTCGCAGCCGCCGCCAAGTGTGAGCCCGTAAGGTGCGGTTACCACAGGCCTCGGCGAATATCGCAGACGCATCACCGATCGCTGCAACCCGGCGACGATCATATTGATGTCATCCCATTCCTCTTCCTGCGCCGCGAGCAGGAGCATCATAATATTCGCTCCGGCCGAGAAATTGCCGCCCTGATTTCCGACCACCATGCCGACGAAGTTCTTCTCAACTTCATCGAGTGCGGCGTTCATCATCTGAATGGTATCGCCGCCGATCGAGTTCATCTTCGAATGAAACTCGAGACACGCGACACCGTCGCCAAGGTCGATGAGCGACGCACCCGG
>DAIOWA010000199.1:0-5803 GCA_036758705.1 Pyrinomonadaceae bacterium
GTTCCTAATGGATTATCTTGACGACTCGGTCAAGACGTCCGACGACATCAGCCGTCATCTTGGGTTGCCGACGCTCGCGCTTATTCCGCATTACTCGGTCGGCAGCAATCGAAAGTTGCTCGCTGGAGGCAATGGGAACGGCGGCCCCGGACCACTAACCCATCTAATAACTCTCGAAGAGCGCCAGTCGCCGATGGCTGAGGCTTATCGCCACTTGCGAACGTCGCTGCTATTTTCGTCCGCAGGCAAGCCGCCGCAATCGATCCTGGTCACGTCGTCCCAGCCGTCAGAAGGTAAGACGACAACGGCCGTTAATACGGCGATCACGCTTGCGCAAGCGGACACCGATGTGGTGATCATCGACTGCGACCTTCGCCGCCCGAGACTACATAATTACTTCGATCTTGAGAATACGAAGGGCCTGACGAACTATCTTTCGGGAGAGCGGAACACCGACAACCTGATCAAACAGTGCCGCGATCTGCCGCGCCTTAAGGTGATTACCAGCGGCCCGATCCCGCCGAACCCGACCGAACTTCTCTCGTCGAACGAGATGCGAAATCTGCTGCAGTTCCTTCGCGGCCGGTACAAGCACGTCGTGATCGATTCGCCGCCGGCGATCTCGTTCACCGACGCGGCGATCCTCTCGACGCAGGTTGACGGCGTTATCCTCGTGGCGATGGCGAACAAGTCGTCGATCCATTTGATGCGCCGCTTCAAACAGCGTCTTGGAACGATCGGTGCCCGCATCTACGGTGTGGTGCTCAACGGATTGAAGTCAGGCTCGATGGAGTACGACTACTACGGAAGCGGCTACTACGACTACTACAAATCGGCGGACGACGATTCCACGACGCCGGTGATGGATTCGGCTGCAACTAACGGCAAGCACTGAGATGTTTCCGAGTTTCAGATCGCAAATTTCAAATTTCAAATTTGCGATCGGATCTTCAACGGTTCCAGTAACGCGAACTATCAACCAACTACGAACGCAGAAATCTCCGCAGCCCATCTTCCCAATCAGGCATCGGCGGAAGTCCAAACTTCTCACTGTACAGGCACGCGAGTTTAGAACTCACCGGTCGTGGTGCGGGCCGCTGTAGATCCGCATGCGAAACGGGTTCGAGCAGCGACGGCTCGAATCCGCCAACCTCGCAGACTTTCTCCGCAAACCCGGAATATGACGTTCCTTCGCCCGCATTAGTCACGTGAAAGATGCCGGGCAAATCCAGCTCCGCAACCTCACGCAGACGTCTTGCAAGATCGCCCGCAAACGTCGGCGTTCCGTACGAATCCCTTATAGCCTTGATCGGCTTGCCGTCGCGAAGAAGATCGCCCATCACCGACAAAAAATTCGTTCCGCCATGACCATAGATCCATCCTGATCGGACCACGATCGTCCTCGCGTTTGCTGTCAATGCTTCGATCTCGCCTTGTCGTTTAGTTGTCGCGTATACTCCCTGCGGATTCGGCTGGTGTCGCTGCGTATAGAACCCATCGAACGTCCCGTCGAAGACGTAATCGGTCGAGATGGTCACGAATCTGCAATCGAACTCGAGCGCCGCCAACGCAAGATTCCACGGCCCGACAACGTTTGCCGAAAACGAATCCTCCGGATCACTCTCTGCTCCGTCAACGTTAGTGTACGCCGCACAATTAATGATCGCGTCCGGCCGATGATCGCCGATCGCATTTCGGGCCGATTCGAGGTCCGCGATGTTCATCTCATCGCGTGCAAGCGCGATCACATCATCGCCAATCGACCGGCAATACTCCGCCGTCGCCCTCGCAACCATCCCCCGAGCGCCCGTGATCAGTACTTTCATATCCGCGAGCCGTACATAGTTTTGTAATATTCCTTATACTCGCCGCTGCGGACGCGGTCGACCCAGGCTTGGTTTTCTCGATACCACTCGATCGTCGTCGCGAGGCCGTCTTGCCATGTCATCTGCGGCTTCCAACCGAGTTCGGCTTCAACCTTCGCCGCGTCGATCGCATACCGCCGGTCGTGCCCGAGGCGATCCGTTACGTACTTGATCAGGTCGTGCGATTTGCCAAGCGAGTCGAGGATCGCTTTCACGACGTTGATATTCTCCTGTTCGTTTCTCGCACCGATGTTGTATGCTTCGCCCGATCGCCCTTTTTCATATACCGCCCAGATCGCCAGGCAATGATCGTCAACATAGATCCAATCGCGAACGTTCCGGCCATCGCCGTATACCGGGAGCGGCTCGTCGTTCATCGCGTTTGCGATCATCAGCGGGATCAGCTTTTCCGGAAACTGCCGCGGGCCGTAGTTGTTGCCGCATCGTGTAATGACTGCATCGACACCGTGAGTCTCTTGAGCCGCTCGTACGACGAATTCGGCGGCGGCTTTCGATGCGGCATAGGGCGAATTCGGCTGCAGCGGCGACGCTTCGGTAAAGTACTCGTCGCTGTCATCCGGCAGGGTTCCCATTACCTCGTCCGTCGAGATCTGCACGAATCGCCGCACGCCTTTTGCCCTAGCTGCATCCAGCAGCACCTGCGTCCCGATCACGTTCGTGCGTAGAAACTCATCGGCCGAATGGATGCTCCGGTCTACGTGCGATTCGGCCGCGAAGTTAAAGATCGCGTCGCAACCTTCCGGCACCGCCGCCAATACCGCTTCGCGATCGCAGATGTCACCCTTTATGAACGTATGCTGAGAGCCGTCGACTCCCGCGAGATTTTCAAGATTCCCCGCATAGGTCAGCGCGTCGTAATCGACGATCGTGACGTCGGCATGGTCCGCAAGCACCATCCGAACAAACGCAGATCCAATAAACCCGGCGCCGCCGGTTAAGAAGATAGTCTTCATAAAGCAATAATTCTAGCAGGACGCGGAGACGGGGTGACAAAGAGACGCAGAGATTTCCGGGTCACGTTGACGACCGAATCGCTGCGTCTCTCCGTCTCTCACTCTCCGCGTCGATTATCGATCCAGCTGTCGCATCTGCCGCAGGATCATATCCGCGTACTTCTTCGGCATATCGATATTATCGAGCACGACCTTGCCGCCATCCTCGCTCGCGTTGTCGATCGTAATATCGCCGTAGCCGAGCATCCGCTGCCAGATCGAGGCCGTGACGGTCACATCCTGCACGCGTCGCAGCGGAATATGCTGAGTGGTCCGCGACACAATCCCGCGGTCGATCTCGATCGTCGTGTCGGTCAGCGAGTAGCGGACGAGCTTTGTCCGGAAATGAAAATAAACCGGAATGAGAAGCAGCAGCAAGCCGATTACCACGCCAAACGGCGGGCTGAATATCGTCGGGATCAATGCCGTCAGCAGCACAACCAAAACGAATGCCGCAACGACTGCCCCGACATATCCAAGTGCTACGAACTTCGCGGTCGGGTTGATCGCAAATATCCGCTCGCTTGCATCCGATGTACGGCCAGCCGGTCTGGCAATGACCTCATCCTTCATCCTTCCGCCTTCATCCTTAGCCCGCACCTTCGTCTCTTCTTCATCAGCCAAAAACGCACTGCCGCATTTCTTGCAATACGCAGCATCGTCCGGATTCTCGGTCCCGCATTTGTTGCAATACATAAGCTTTCCGAACCAATCTTAGCAGAAAAAGAAAACGCGGACCGATCACGATCCGCGTTCCACCATCGAGACTCAACTTTCCTATGGCTTGCCTTTACCTTTACCGCCGCCATGCTGATCATGGCCCTTGTCGTTACCTTTCGGCTTGTCGCCTCCCTTATTCTGTCCGCCCGGAGCATTAGGCTTATTGGGTTTGCCTGGGTTATCCGGCTTGCCGGGCTTATCGGCCTTCGGCGGACCGCCTGGATTGCCGTGTCCTTTGTCGCTCGCCGGACCGTCGTCGATGTGCTTTGCCTGTCCCGGCGGAACTCCACGCTGTCCCGGAGCATTTTCTGATCTCCCGGGATCATCCTTTTTCGCCTTCATCGGTTTGCCCGGGTTGCCGCGGCGAAACGCGATCTGGTCCTTCGTCGGCTTCATCGGACGGCCATAGAGCTGTCCGAGATGACGGCCATTGTTCGGCGACTTGATCTTCACGCGCTCGTAATAAACCGGGGCGGCGGATGTGTAAACAAAGATCGGCTCCGGCCACAGACGCTCGATCCGCGTCCGATAGTACGGCGTCTCGACTACGTCATACGCGACATAGTTCGGCGGGTAATGATCATAGTAGTAAGGCGAACGATACCGGTCGTGATCGCCGAATAACATACTCGCTATCCCGATCGTCTGATCGAGCCAGTTTGTCTCGTAATAATAATTGTCGCCGTAGAGCACGTCGTCGCCGCGAAGTAATACACGCGCACCCGGATATCTCGGCTCGTCGCGATACAAAAATATCGACGCGATATTCTGGATCAGGTCCGGCCCAAATCGCGAGAACAACGAAAGCCCTCGCTGCCCGTCACCGCGATCTTCAAACTCCTCGACGCTGATGTAATCCGCATAACCGTCGCCGTTCAGATCGAGGTTATTGATCCCGTCCGGCTCGTTCAGATACGCCTCAAATTCCGCCGGGCTCTTCGATTTCCGCAACAGCTCACCCGCACGCTGCAGATCGAAATTATCCTTCACCCACGGGTCCGTATCGTCATACGGCATATCCTCCGCCACCATCGTGTTCGCATTAACAGGCTGCGAATTCGCCACCGGCGGCAACGGCTGCTCCGCCTGATTACAAGCCGCCAACAACCCGAAACCGCTCAATATCGAAATAGTAAGTGCTTTCTTAAACATCCTTCTGTTCCTCCACAAGAATCGGAACCAACGCGCAATAATGCATTAAAACAGTGCGCCGTTCCAGCTACTATTTCCTTCGTCGCAATCCTTGTGCCGCCAAAGTCAGAACCGCCTGCGTCAGCGGGTGGCCAGTTCGTCGGACCCTTCCCCAGCTTGGACGCCACGCGTCCCGCCGCGGACGACATCCTGACCACGGCATTGCGAACGCCGCGCTCTCGCACCCCAAGCGAACGGCCGACACGCGGACTGAAAATCCGCGTGTCGGCGATCCAAAAAGAAAACCCGCCCATTTGAGCATCGTCGAGAGCCTTGGCAGGTATTGCTGCTATGCGTGTATCCGACCTCTTGTTTCGTAGTCAAGCACTCATCCGTCCGTTCCTAAGCTGCGTAGCTGCGAAATGACTGTAGCCCCGGGTGAAGCCTTGCGGAACCCGGGGTCACGCACCACCCCAAAGGGAACCCGCTGCTTCAGCGGGCGACACTCATCTGTTTCGCGGAAGTTGCACTTCGTTTACGGTAAGGCGCCTCGTGCGGGTGTGGAAACAAAGATTGACCGCCGAATTCTTGCCTCCTACAGTCGATCTGTCGTAACTGTTCAGCTTCGCCAAGGCCTGTCCAAGGGAAAGATGAAGTTTCAGTGCCTCTTCGAAAGTGATCTTCATATTGATCGAGATCGGGTAGTCGTCTCCATAATCAGGACTGACAGATTCGACGTCCAAGGTTCCAAAGCTCTTCTTCGTTCTGATCTCTTTTGCCATAGCTTTATCTTATTTCCCTTCAATTATCTTCCGCTCCTCAGGCGTGATGTCGTAAAGCTGATAGACGAGGTCGTCTATCTGGCTATCAAGATTTTCGCAATAGCGTTCATAAAACTCCCGGTCCTTATCCGTCCGCGCATCGGCAAGAGTTTTCTTCGCCTCGATCATCTTCTCCACCAGCCCCACAACTCGGTCATGCACCGCCACCTCACCCGGATCGTCAAAGTTGATCGTGCGGATCGGGAGTGAGAGCAGTTCATTAGTACCGGCGTTATTGTTCGTGCTAGTAATC
>DAIOWA010000200.1:0-5796 GCA_036758705.1 Pyrinomonadaceae bacterium
TGAGGAAGATGCCGAAGATCCTTGAAGAAAAGTGGCGGCTCGATGAATTTTACAATGGTTACATTGTCGACCCGATCACTAAGCTCTCGACCGTCGGACTTTGGAAGGGATTTGACGTCGGCTTTATTGATGGCATCGTAAACGGTATCGGAAGTGCGGTTGCGGAAGTTGGAAACATCGCGCGGCGGATTCAGGTAGGATTTGTTCGCAGCTATGCGGCCGTTATCCTACTCGGTGCTCTCGCTGTGATCGGATATTTCATCTACTACGGACTTAAATTGGTCGGCTAAATATCCCGGATCATGGAACTGACCGTAAACGACGAATTAGTTGCCCGCGAGGCAACGCAGACAGACATTGAAAACGCTGTCCGGGGACTGAGTGCCACAGGTGATGACTCGTTCGCGATCTTGAGTTGGTACGAGAACAGCTTTATCCAGACCGTTTATTCCGACGGAGGATTTGGGCTCGAATACAAAAAGGATGACGACCTTTTGGGCTGCTATGACGAGCCGAATGAAGATCGGGTGACAACAGCATTCATCTACTATTTAAATCACGACGAGCGTCTGAGATCGGAGTTTTCGTGGGAACCTGTTGAGTACTAAAAAGTTTGGTTGGACTGACCGAAGCAATGGACTTTATTTCTGAAAATCTTTTAACGATCTTGATCTTGCTACCCGTCTTCGGGGCCATTGGGATCGTCCTTCATCAGATGTTCTGGAAGCAGGAAGATCATCTGAAGTGGCTGACGCTCGGTATTACGCTCGTCAACTTTCTGATCTCGATCCCGCTGATCTTCGGCACCAAAACGACCGGATTTTCTTTCGAGGTTAACCGGCCCTGGATCGCCGCTATTAACACGAATTATCACATCGCTGTTGACGGCCTTAGCCTTTGGCTTGTGATTCTGACGACATTTATGATGCCGATCGCCGTGCTCTCGGCGTGGAACGCGGTTGAGAAACGCCGGACGGCATTCTTCGCGTTTCTTCTGCTGCTCGAATCTGCGATGCTCGGCGTTTTCGTGTCGCTCGATCTGCTCGTTTTTTATCTGTTCTTCGAAGCGTCGCTCGTCCCGATGTTCTTCCTGATCGGTATCTGGGGCGGTGAGAATCGCATCTACGCGGCGGTTAAATTTTTTATCTTCACAGCTCTCGGCAGTTTACTGATGCTCGCGGCGATCATTGGGCTGTACTATGTTCACGCGGAACAAACGGGTGTCGGTACATTCGACCTGGTCACGCTGATGAAGTCGATCGAACTCGGCCATCTGAGTCTCGTGGGAGAATGGGCGACTGCGGGAACGCTGATGTTCTGGGCGTTCGCTCTTGCGTTCGCGATCAAAGTTCCGCTTTTCCCGTTTCACACATGGCTGCCCGATGCCCACACTGAGGCACCGACAGCGGGATCTGTGATCCTGGCTGCCATCTTGCTGAAGATGGGAACGTACGGGTTGATGCGGTTCAATTTCGTGATCTTCCCGGACCAAAGCCGTGAATGGGCATGGTTGTTCATCGTCCTCGCAGTTATCGGTATCATCTATGGCGCATTGGTAGCGATGGTGCAGCCGGACATGAAGCGTTTGGTTGCATATTCGTCGGTCGCCCACATGGGGTTCGTTATCCTCGGAATGTTCTCGTTCACTGAGTGGGGAATGCAGGGAGCGTTGTATCAGATGCTCAACCACGGCGTTTCGACCGGTGCATTGTTCATTCTCGTCGGATTCATCTACGAACGTCGCCACACGCGAGCGATCTCCGATTTTGGCGGCCTCGCGAATGTGATGCCGTTGTACGCGACGTTCTTCGTCTTTACCTCAATGTCGTCGATCGGACTTCCGTTCCTGAACGGATTCGTAGGCGAATTCCTGATCATGCTAGGAATGTGGAAGGCGACGATCCTGAGCGTAACCGCTACAACGAACTGGAACTACATTGCTACGATGTTTGCCGGAACCGGCGTCATCTTCGCCGCCGTTTACCTGCTCTGGATGATCCAGCGGGTCTTCTTTGGCAAACTGAAAAACGACAAGAACAAGAGTCTTAAGGATCTGAGCTTCCGCGAGATCGGTTTGCTCGCCCCGCTTCTGTTCTTGATGCTCTTTATGGGTGTCTACCCGCGACCGTTTCTCGACGCGGCCAAAGATTCCGTGAACGCGATCCAGAAACGTATTTTGCATCAAGCCGGTGGAAATGTTGACGATCACGCGGCCGCCACAACTATCGAGGCCAAAGAATCTCATTAAGTAATGAACACGTTTTTCCTTACAGATCTGGTCACTCCCGACGCGAATGTATCGATCATTCTGCCGGAACTCGTCGTAGCATTCGCGGGCATCGTCGTGATGATCTACGACAGCTTTTTTCCGAAAGACCGCGTCACCTCGGGCATAATCTCGCTCGCGGGCCTGGCCGTTTCAGCCCTGTTGCTGGTCGGTCTGTGGTCGTCGGCTCCGCTCGGAACTACATCATGGAACGGGATGATCGCCCACGACAATCTACGTCTGGGATTCTCGATCGTTTTTCTGATCGTCACCGCGATGACGATCCTTATCTCAACCGTCTGGGTTGAGCGTGAAGACGTTCCCGTAGGTGAGTACAACGCCCTGCTGATGTTTGCGACCTTCGGCATGATGCTGATGGCGGCAGGCAATGATCTGGTAGTAATTTTCCTTGGCCTCGAAACTCTTTCGATCGCGACCTACGTGATGGCCGGGCTTCGCCGCGGAGACTTGAAGTCGAATGAGTCCGCGATGAAGTATTTCATCCTCGGCTCGTTCGCATCGGCATTCCTGCTTTACGGAATGGCCCTGATCTATGGTGCGACCGGTTCGACAAACCTGACCGAGATCGCCGATAAGATCGTTAATCCCAACTTCCCTGGCCTGCTGCTGATTGGCGGAGCGATGATGGTCGTTGGATTTGGATTCAAGATTGCGGCGGCTCCGTTTCACGTCTGGACGCCCGACGTTTACGAGGGCGCTCCGGCACCGGTTACGGGTTTCATGATGACGGGTCCAAAGGCTGCGGCTTTTGCCTCCTTTATCCGCGTGTTCATTCTCGGCCTTCCATTCATTGCTGGTGTTTCAGCGTCGACCTATCTTCACGAAACGTGGATGACAGTCCTTGCGGTAATGGCAATGCTGTCAATGACTGTCGGTAACGTTGCAGCGATCATGCAGAACAATACCAAGCGAATGCTTGCGTATTCGTCGATCGCCCATGCGGGGTATGCTTTGGTCGGCTTTATTGGGTCTGGTGCTGCAAAGCCCGGCTCGCCGCAAGATGCCGCGATCGCATCGGTCGCCTTCTATATGTTGACCTACGCGGTCACCAATCTCGGAGCGTTTGCCGTAATTTCCCTGCTCGCTCAAAAGAATGACCGTCGAGCGGATTTCGAAGATTTCAACGGGATCGGATTCAAATCACCGGTACTCTCGTTCACGCTTTCTCTTTTTATGCTGTCACTGCTCGGCTTGCCGCTAACTGCGGGATTTATGGGCAAGGTGCTCGTGTTCCGGCCGGCCCTGGAAGCAGGGTCAACGCTGCTGGTCGTGCTGGTGATCGTGGCCGTTATCAACACCGCGATCTCTGCCTACTACTATCTGCGGCTGATCGTCGTGATGTTCTTTAAGGAACGCGTAACCGAATGGGTCGAACCGAGGATGCCGCTTGGCCTGGCCGCCGCATTGCTGATCGCCGTCATTGGCGTTCTCTATCTCGGCATTTTCGCGGGCGGCGTCATCGAGAAGTTCTCGCAGCCGCGTGCGGCGTACGGAGCCCAACTAAAATAACTGCCTTGAATGTATCGCGAAATAGACCTTGAAACTTGGGAACGACGAACGACGTTTGAGTTTTTCAGGGAATACAAAGACCCGTTCTTCAATATGGCCGCGAACCTCGACGTTACGCGGCTTTATAGTTTCTGCAAGGAACGCAAGATGCCATTCTCGATCGCGTGTCTGTATTTCTCGCTCGCAACCGCAAACGATATCCCTGAATTTCGGTTTCGGATGATCGATGAAAAGGTGCTTGAGTTCGATCGGGTTGAGGCGACTCAGACCATCCTTAACGACGACAATACGTTCTCATTTTGCTATTTCCCGATGATGGATTCGCTAGAAGAGTTCGTTGGGATAGGAATAGAAAACCGCGAGAAATATCGGGCGTTGAAAACATTTGATGTGGAGGCTGACCGGCTCGATCTGATCTACTATTCGGTGATCCCGTGGGTTTCCTTTACCAGCTTTAAGCACGCAAGTTCCGGAGACAACCGACAGACCGTCCCGCGGATGGTCTTTGGAAAGATGTTCGGGGATGGTGAGCGCCGGTTGATGCCGTTCTCGGTTGAGGCACATCACGCTCTGATGGACGGCTATCACGTCGGCCGCTATTTTAATGTGTTTCAGGAAATGCTCGATTCGGTGGATCGCGGACTTTAGTCCGCAGGATCGAAAACGGCGAACTGAAGTTCGCGTTCCAATTTTCAATGATCAATATCGACGGCCTGCGGGCAAATTTGGGCGAGTTGTGGCTACCTGAGATCTATCGGGAACAGGTTCGCTCGAAACGAACTCGCAGAATGCACTTGAACATCCCCGCTCGAGAGAACTCGCCAGAAATATTCCATACGCTTCTGGGAATAGAGATGAAGGTTGGACGGGTCCGAATTGCGATACCGGACCTGGCAACGGCCCGGTATCTCTGCGTCTTCGCTCGCCTTGGATGTACAGAGGTTGCGGTTCCCTACGATATCTCAAAGATCTCGGGCATCGCCGACACGCTCGAAACCGGTTGGCAGCGGATGAATTTGCTGCTGCAAGGCGCGACAACTCGGACCAGGAATCTCGCCATCAAAACTATCCGTGCCGAGATCGCGGAGATCGGTGCGGGTGATGTGATGCCGGAATTTAACACGAACACAAAGCAGCGGAAAAACTAAATGCCTTTTTACGACGACGATGGGAACGAGATCGATCCGAGGAGTGTCGCCATTCCCTCCCTATGCAAAAGCTGTGAAAAACTGGACGACCCAAATGAAAAGATCCTTTGCGTTCTGACGCGGCTCGATCAAAGAGAGGACAGCGATTTCAAATGCTACGCCTACGTAAACAGGTATGGAGTGCTTGACGCTGTTATAGTAGAATGATGTTTTGCAGGCCCCTCGTGGGCCGCGATTGTTTAATGATGCTCGATGCAGGAGTGAAACCGGAGGTTCAGGAGGAACTTCCCTTTCCGTACAACAAACAGCCCTTTTGCCGCTACGAACCGATTGACAAGCGGATCGAACACGCACGCGTCTTGATCGTGAACGCTCTGCTGCGGTACGAGTCAGATATGTCCGAACTCGCTCACGCCGAGTGGAACGGCACGACAGATTCTCGACTGCGGTTTGAGAACAAAGTCTCGGGTATGGCATGCAATAACATTGCCCAGAATGTACTCCGCCTTGTTCGACAGCCGAAAACTCTTACTGTTCACCTTTCCGAGCTAACTGAAGCCGCGCACGATTTCCGCCCCGATGCGATCGTGATGAGTGGTACTTATAGCGATTTCGACTATTACAATCCTGCTCACCTGGACAGATTCGCCCGCTTCATTAAAGTCACCAAGATCCCTGTTCTCGCCATTTGCGGATCGCACCAGCTTGTCGGTCAATCGTTTGGTTCCAGATTGATAACGCTCGATGATAAAGAGCTTTCGGCTAAACGATCTGATCGCGTGGTCGAGTATCAGTACAAGCTCGTCAAGATAACGGACACGTCCGACCCGATCTTCAATGGGATTCAAGATC
>DAIOWA010000201.1:0-5794 GCA_036758705.1 Pyrinomonadaceae bacterium
CGCCAACGATCGACTTGCGCGATCCGGTCAGGCGATTGAAGAGCGTCGATTTTCCGACGTTCGGGCGTCCGATGATGGCTACGAGCGGTTTCTGCACTATGAAAGAATAGTAAATAAAGGGCTTTGGTGCACGTAAGGCGGAAATGCCTTGCCCGGAGTTAACCGGACAAGGCATTAATGATCGATGCTTTAATGAATTAGTTTGCAATAAAGCTGAAGATCGCACTCAGGACATTTCCGAGGATCTCGTACTTGCCGTTGTTGTATCGGCCATAAGAGTATCGGTCGTAATATCCGTCTTCATATCCGCGTCGGAAACCTTCGCGGAAGTAGTAGTTGTATTCGTCGAGGCCGACGTAGTACGAGTCATACCCGTAGCTCGCATCCTGATAGCCGTACGACGAATCGTAGTTGTAGCCCCAACCGTCATATCTATCAGCCTGGCCTGCTCGGAAACCTTCTTCGTAGCCGTACTGGATCGCATTCTCGATCTGCTGAGCACCGTACGAACTTGTGTAATACCAAGAACCGCCGCGGTTATAGCGGTAGTTGTTGTAGATGTTGTCGTAGTACCGAGCCTGCTGGAGCCTCAACTGATCCTGTCGGATGCGATTCCAATAACGCTGCTGATACTGCAGATAACGCATACGCCGCTGCTGTTCGAGCTGACGCTGGCGCAGCTGCTGAATCGACTGCCAATTTCCCCAGCGGTTGTTGTACTGCTGCCAACGCTGATCGCGGATCTGACGCTGCTGGTTTCGGTCCCAACGCTCATTATTTCGATTGTTGCCCCAGTTACCCTGTGGCTGGCGGTTCGGCCGGTCGTTGCGATCATTTCGATCGTCACGATCATTGTCCCGTCGTCCCTGCCAGGTTCCGCGATTGGAATCTGTATTCGGCTGACGGTTGGGCGTTTCTACACCGCGACGCGGCTGATCCTGACGGTCCCGCCGATCACGCTGTTCCCTAGCCAGTTCTTCACGGCTGCGTCCGTCGATCTGCGTCGTCTGACGCTGCTCATTTTGGATCTGACGCTGCTGCCGAGCTTCACGCTGTTGCTGCTGCCAAGCTTCGTTACGTTGCTGAACCTGCTGGCTGCGATCACGTCCCCAGTCGCCTCTGTTCTGAGCAGGCTGCTGAGGTTGTCGTTCACGCTGCTGCGGCTGTGCCGGGATCGGCGCCGGTCGTTCCGGACGCTGTACCTGCTGACGCTGCGGCTGCTGCTGAGCGGGCTGACGTGCCGATCGATCTTGCCTACTATCTCTCTTTTCTTCCTGGCGCTGCTGGCCGCGATTGTCGCTATTATCCTTCCCTCGGCGCTGGGCGTTGGCATCGACGGTTAGCCCGACCAGGCTGAAGCCGCCTAATGCCACCGCAATACCGATCCGAGTTATTTTCTTTTTCTGCATTTTATCTTCCTCCGGATTCCGTTCGCCCACGAGAGAGTTAGGGCTTCGGCCTTTTTACAGCAAATGATGTTCCAGAGGTTAAAGTGTGTGGATACTGAGCTTTTCACGATGGTTTGAACAACGTTTTCAAACGAAATCGTCAGTGAGGCGAACGATTTGCGCACGGATGCTATCTTGTGAATTCATAGGTAACGACGACGTTTATCGCCCCGTTTTGCAGTTCGTGCCGGATGCCGGTCGCCTTCATTTGGAGTTCGCTTCCCTTTACCGGCACGGCGAAGGAGAGTTTGCTGAGCTGGAATAGTTCAATTGGGTTGATCTTCTTGTCGATAGAACTCTGGACGAGTTTTGCCACCATCGACCCGCCGATGCCGCCCGTGCCATTCAGATTCACATTCAGCACCCGTGCTCGGGCGACAAGTCGTTGTGCGTTCTGATCGAACTCAAGATCGATGACACTCTCAGCCCAACCGCTGAACGGCACACATCCGACGAACGGCGGATTGTAATTACCGGAGAAAGCCAGCGGAGCGAGTATCTTTCCTTCACGGAATCTTACGGCAGTCCGCACGCCGTTTATTTCGCGTTGGATCTTGATGGTCTCGGAGCACTCGGTATTTTCACCGCCGAAACGCGGAGACGCGGAGGTTGAACTTTCCTTCTCCCGGTAGCCAGCCTCAACAAACTTCATCTCATCTACTGAATTCCTCCGCGTCTCCGCGTCTCCGCCGTTCGGCTGCGTTCCCGCGATCGAGAATTCAAGCGGCGTCCCGGACTGAAACAATGCCTCTAAAGCGGAGTCAAAGAACGCTTCGTTAAGACTGATCGTCACCTCGGCCTTCTGCTGGGCGAACGAAACAGACCCAAACATCAAAACCGCGAACAATGCGATAAAACTTCTAACCATCGTTCTCATCCTCATCCTTGAAATAGTCGTCCGGCAGATGCTCGCCGTAAGTGCGGAAATAGAGCTGACGTTTGAACTCACGTTCTGAAAGATCCTTAGGCAGGGAGTCAATTATTGCCCGGCGACTAAGGGCGAAGAGGCCAAAAGCAGCCTCGGCACGTTGTGCGACGGTCCTTTCCATCCACAAGCGATTTTGGAGGCGAAGCATTTCGGGTGAAGTGTCTTCAAACATTCGTCTTCTCCCATTCGGCCACACAGATATCAAACAAATCGGCAACTCCAAGCGTCTTGACCCACGGCTTAATATAGTCGGCATCGAATCCATTCATCATCACCATAACCACGTCTCGCATTTGTCGCTCCGACCGCGAATCCTTTGCCCAGTAGAGTTTCGAAACGATCAGATCATCCCTTCGGATGGCCCACACCTCGACACCCCAGATGTCGGCGCGCTCCCGATTCTTGAATGCTTGCTGGTGAAACTCGGTTGGCTTTACAAGAGCAATGTCGATCTTCACGAGCGTTTCGTTATTTAAGACATTGAACATAGACGACCGCTCGATAGCTCCGGATATTTTCTCTTCCGGAATGTAATAGCTGTCCGCGAACGCATCAACGAATCGAAGCCGGTCACCGTGTGATAACTGAACTATAATATCGATGTCATTGGTCATCCGCCCTTGGGCAAATCTCAACATCGCAACCGAGCCAGTAAGCATATATGCCAACCCGATCGACTCGAGGCGATTCACACCATCCTCTAACGTAAGCCGCTGATCTTCGAAGATACTCCTCACAGTCCGCTCCTCACAACATCGTGCAGCCTCAACAGTCCGACGCACTTTCCGGACGCGTCAACCACCGGCAGCACCGAGATCTGGGACGGCCGGTTCTCCATCAGTTGAAGGGCGTCGTAGGCGAGCATCTCCACCGACGCGGTTATCGGGTTGGCGGTCATCATTGAGGATGCGTTCAAAGAGCCCAATTGCGACGGGTCGGTTTTCTCGATCGTACGCCGAAGGTCACCGTCGGTTACGATTCCGACAAGCTTGCCAGAGTTGTCGACGACGTTCACCGCGCCGAGCGAATGCTTCGAGATCTCTTTCACAACCTCAAGCCAGCCCGCGTCTCCGGCGATATTCGGCGGCGCTTGCATCAGGCTTTCGACGGTTAGCGTCAGCCGCTTGCCTAACCGTCCGGCGGGATGATTGGCGGCGAAGTCCTCGGCGGTGAGTCCGCGCGATTCCATCACCGTCATCGCGAGAGCGTCACCGATCGCGAGTGCAACAGTTGTCGATGTCGTCGGAGCGAGGTTGAGCGGGCAGGCTTCTTTATCTACCGACGCATCGAGCACCACGTCGGACTGCCGAGCGAGGGACGAATCTACATTCCCGACGATCGCGATGACCGACACCTTGCGTTGCTTCAGGGTCGGCATGATCGCAAGGATCTCGTCGGTCTCGCCGGAATTGCTTAGAGCGATGATCACGTCGCCGTCTTTCACCACTCCGAGGCTGCCATGAAGCGCGTCAGACGGATGGACAAAGATGCCGACGGTTCCGGTGCTTGTCAGAGTCTGCGCGATCTTCTGCGCGATCACGCCCGACTTGCCGACGCCGGTAACGATCACCTTGCCGTTGCAATCGGCGATCAATCGCAAAGCAGTTTCGACGCTCGCCGCATCCAGCCGATCAGCCGCGGCGTCGATCGAGGATGCCTCGAGCCGTAGCAACTCGGCCACTTTGGCGGAATCGGTTTTTATTTCCTGTGCGCTTGGGTTCATTTAGTCCTTTGGGCTGGCAATGAGTGCGTCAGCGGCGATCAGCCATTTGCCTTTTCTAAGTTTCCACACCTGAACGAAATTACCGCCTTCGATCTCCTTGCCCGTCTTGTCGACGATCGAATAAAGATTGTTGACATAAGCCAGATCCGGGCCTTCGATAAACGATTTCCGCTTCGAGAATCGGATCGTCGGTTTCTCGCTTTCGATAAATCCGACGGCAGCCTTTTTGCCAATGAACGGCTCCTTACCTGACCGCATCATTATTGCGTCATCCGTCAGATAGCTTTTGTATGCCTTTACTGCATTCGCCTCGACCGTAGCATAGAAAGGCACTGCGGAGTCGGCGGCGGAGAGCCGGCCTTCGTTCTTGTCGATTCCCGAATCCGCGGGCGACTTCCATTCGGTCGGGATCGATGCCGGTTTCGGATGGTTGATGCCGGTATCTAGCAACGCCCGATATTGGCCATCGGACTGCCTTGTCCAGATCGAAATGTAATGGCCGTAGACCTCGGTCGGATCGTCCTTGCCTTTAGGCCGACGAATTGAGTTCCCGATGCTGTAGCCGAGCATGCCGTTTGAAGCGACGTCGATCCAGATCGGGTTCCAGGTCAGATAGGAGGTCGATTGCGGGATGCTCTTCCAGAATTCGCGGGCATTCCGCTGCTCAGGCACGAACATCACGCCCATCGGAGCCATAAACTCAATGAACGCGGCGTTCACACCCTTTTCGGCAGCCAGCTTCTCGAAAGCTTTCTCGGTTTCGTAGATCTTTGCCGTCGGAGATTGAGCGATTGCGGCGATCGCCAAAAAGACAACAATTACGACGCTCAATAACCGTTTCATCTCACGCGGATTTTAACACAGAGGCTTGGGTCGACCGTTATCCCGCGTGTCCCAAAGTGTCCCACGGAGGTCGTGGGACAAATAAGTACCTGTTCCTGCAATAGTTACGAGCTGATTTCGGTCGATTTTCGCGAGTTTTACAAAAAAGATTTCCGACTGGGGTCGTACCGGGGTAGGAAGAATTCCGAATAATTCCGAAATATTCGGAAATCTTACTACCGGACAGTGATTCTAGCTTCAAACGACGCCTTCGGCAGCCCACCGCTTACCAGCTGCGGTTCTGCTCCTAGTTGTCAAAGATCGAGCCCGGCATCGCCATAGCCGGGCTCGAAATGTTGCCACATATACAACGCACGTGTCAATAGTCGCAATCCGTACGCGATGAATCGCGCACTCTGAACTACTTACTCGACGTTCACGAAGTCTGTTCCCGTGCGGCCGAAGGTTTCGGGGGCGTACATTTCTTCGGCCTTGGCGGGCGGGACTACGAATTTGCCGGGCGTGGTCGCTCGGGTGACGTAGGTGTAGTTATAGACGCCTTCCCACAGGAGCGATGTGAACGCTTCGGCACGTTCGTCGCGGAAGTTCTGGTGTTCGAACCAGTTCATTCGCCACCAGTAGTAGTTGCGTCCGATGCCGCGGCTTCCGACCTCGACGACGCCGGTGTTGCCGCCGCCTGCGTCGGGCGGGATGGCCTCGGTCGTGGCTAGCGACGGGTTGAGGATCTCAAGTCCCGCGGGAAGCTGATCGACAAGTGCGACGTGATACCGCCGGGCCTGTGCGACCATCGTCAGCCGGACTCGAACCCGGGCCCCGGATTTGATCGTCCACGAACCGTCGGCGTTCTGCTTA
>DAIOWA010000202.1:0-5778 GCA_036758705.1 Pyrinomonadaceae bacterium
GCGCGAGGGTGAGAGCGGTAAAGGCATCCGACTAAAGCTCTCGAATAATATTCGTTATCCAATAAGGTTCTGTACTTTCTATTCGAAAGACGGGGTATTGCTGGCTTTTCCAAGTGATGGATCTGATATGGCAATTAACTACTCGGTAGAAAGGATACCGAACAGACTGGGTACCGCTGGGTCGAGGATTGCGAAGGCTCCGCGACCGGACATACCACCGGGTTATCCAACCGGCAGCATGTGTTTATATAAAGAACTGAATGGAGGCGAGTCCGCTACTTTCCTCGTTCCGATAGAGCATCTAGCTGAGAATTTATCTATTAGAATTCCATTTGAGTATGAGTGGGAGAAAGGAGAATTGGCTCCCCTCCATTTTGTCATGTTTGACCGTTCTCGAATCCCGATGAAAGAGTGAAACTAGCGACAGGGCAGAGAAGGCCTTGGAAAGTTACGGTGCTCATGGCGTCGACAATAAAGTTTTGGTGAAATCCGGTATTTTAACTGGAGGCGCGACTGGTCAGGTTGCTGGTGTCAGGGACGCAAAAGGAAATATTGTGGTTACTTTTGACCCTTCTCAATTTAGTTCAAGCGCCCAAGCGATGACGCAAGGCGAAATCAACTCGTTTGCTGCGCTTGTTGGTCATGAAGGAGCTCATGTCGAACAGTTTGGAAAATCGATGTCTATATACGAAAGAGAATTTCAAGCGGACCTGACTCAGTCGCTATTGATTGAAATGAGCTCACCACGTGGTCATCCGTCGGGATGGAACGGTAAGCCATTGCCTGGGGAAGGGGCGCACACAATTATGAATGGTCAGGGTACGCTTTGGAATACCGATTGGAATTATGCCGGCTCGATCGTTCCTATAAACCCTCAAGGTAAGCTTGACGCCAATACATCGAAAGGTGATGAATTACGCCGGGCGTCTATTGATGCATTGCTGGCAGTTCCAAAATCAAAGGGAGGGCTGTACGAAGTTAGCAAGGCGTGCCCAAACACCATGAATCCCTGTAAATAGAGGTGAGTAAGTGCTTAGAAGAATAAATCAACTGGTTGCATACATCGTACTCGCGAGTTCGTTTGGTTTTGCGCAGAAACCCATTAAGTCGATTTCGGCGAAACTAGACGACCATAAACCAGGAGTCTATGTTAGTGAGGTTTCTCCCGGATATTCGTCGACAAGTTCGCACGTTTTGCTGAGACTTCACAACAATTATCGATGGGGAATAGTGGTATGTGAGTACGATAGATCTGAGGTCGCAAAGCGAATCGTGGGTATTCATTACGAGATGGAACGAATCGATACAAGTGCTATGGTCGAGAGTCCGCAGCCAAATGACGGACAATTGATTAAGGCTCCACCAGATCGCGTGTTTCCTCGCGGGAATCCTGTCTATGGTGATTGCGTTCCCTATGAGTTAAGTCCAGGTCAAGCAGTTGACTTTCCGGTAGTGCGCGACAATTTGATTCGTTGGGCTCGACTAAAAGTGCCTTTCTTTATGAAGTGGGAGAATGTTCCAGAAGCCAGCACGGGCGGCGAGCCACGACATTACGCGTATTTTTACTCTCGCAAGCTAGTCGTCGAGTCACGAATGCGAGGCCAGAAACCGTGCGTCCCTGAATGCCGAGGTGGAATCGATTCGGTGTCGGATCTGCGAAATTGCGATATTTGGGGGTGCTTTCGGGCGGCTTTTGCTTTAGATGGACAAATTGGTAATGGACAGTTTGAAATTCCAGGTTCTGACGGCGGTGTTGGTCCTTAACATTCTCTCCTATTGATATACATCCGTAGCGTTTTTGGTTTTTGTCCATTGGATGCCTTCGATGCTGGGGTCGGCGGCTAGGATCTTGTCGGAGAGATCGTCGGTGCTGAGGTTTAGGCGGAGGTTTAGGTAGTATTGGATGGTTCCGACGGGGTTTTCGGGGTCGGGCGGGTCTAGTTGGCGGACTTCGGCTTCGAGTTTGTTTTTGCTGAAGATCTTTCTCAGGAGTTCCTGGGTGTGATCTGTGTTGCGGGTGCGGACGGTTAGCTCCATCGAGCGGAACGCCTGTTCCTGTTCGTTGTATTCGAGCAGCCACAGCAGCACGAGCGAGAACGCGCACAGGGCGATCCCGAGATCCCAGCGGCCCACGCCGGCGGCGAGTCCGAGTGCGAGGCTGATGAGCAGGACGGTGACTTCTTTCGGGTCGCGGATGTTGGTGCGGAAGCGGACGATCGAGACCGCGGCGAAGATGGCGAAGGCTCGGGCGGCGTTGTCGCCGACGATCATCATCAATGCGGCGGCCACGGCGGAGAGAAGTATCTGGGTCTGTGCGACGTAGAGATTTCGCTGAAACAGCGGGAAACCCTTTCGCGGCCGGAACGCGAGCACGGCGGACAGCAATACCGCGAGCAGAAGATGCAGGACGATGCTCGAGGTTGTTTCGAAAAACGATCCTGTCTGAGCCGCCGGATTTGAGCTTTCAATTCCCGCCGCGGCAAGCAGCGGGTTTGATGAAGTCGCCGCCGGTGACGCCGCGGGAGTTTGTGAAGCTTGTGGGGTGGCCGCCGCGGGAGCACCGGGTCTGGAGAGAAAGAGTCCGAGTGCTCCGGCGGCCGCCAAAGCGAGTATTATCAAAACCAAAAGGTTAGAGCGTTTCATCTCAGTTTAATTAGAGGCAAGATTGTTTGCCGATGCCGCGTCCTGAAGCTCCGCGATCTTTCGCTTGACGGCGGCTACGTAGACGGCGACATCTGCCGCGGAATAGTTTGCCGCTCGAAATGCGTCGCCGATCTGCTTGTCGCTGAGTTTGCTCATCAGCGTCGAAAGCCACCTCGCGTCCTCAACCGTAATGCCTTTGAAAACTCCGCGATTCTTACCCTTGTACGACAGGATCACGTCGCCGTCGCTCTCTACGCGGCGGATGAATTTCGTCTTCGCGTATGCCTTCGGGTTGCTGGTCTTGCGCCCGAGGCGATAGAAGATCGGCAGATTGTTGTTGCCGAGCCGGCCGAACGTGGAACCGAGATCGCTGACGATATAGTGATTCTCGCCGTCTACTTCGATCACCTTATTTTGAAGATCGAGCACGTCCCAGTTGGTCATAAAGACCATCATCATTTTCAGTCCCTGAAGCTCTTTGCTTCCAACGAAAGGATTGCTCTTCCACTTCCATTCTTCGAGCCGCTCGACGTTGTCTGGCCGTGCTTCGAGCCGGACATCTTTAAATGTTCCTTTGCCGGGAATCGTGATCGACGGGACGAGATAGTTGATCTCGGTCTTGTAGCCAATGCCGTGAAGAAGCCGGACAGCGGCCGTTTCGGATTTTGCCTCGCGGCCGAGTTTTGCTACCCAGACGTTTCCCGAGCCGTCCTTGATCCGATACTTTTTGTTGTGCCCACCTTTTTCTTCTTTGATGAATTCGATCTTGCTCAGATCGGGACGCATGTCGTTCCCACCCGGCCCGGCGAAAAGATCCATCTTCGCGATATTCACCGGCTCCCACATTACGTTCTTTTGAGCGTAACCGACCGACGCGATCGCCAGCAGTAGAAATAGATTTAGAAATACCCGCTTCATTTTGTTTCCCCCCGCTATTCGAAAATTAGTTTCGCTTTGTAAATTCCAGCATCGATGCCGTCGTTTGGAATCCAAGCTGGGCATCTATCGCTTCGCCGTTTTTCGGCGCTCGTGAATATGAACCGTCCGGCTGCAGCAGACGTGCCTTCACGTTGTCGCTCAGATACATCGGCAGATATTGCTCGCTGATGTATCGGGCGATCCTGCGGTCCCGGATCGGCGTAAGAACTTCTACACGACGATCAAGATTTCGCGGCATCCAGTCCGAACTGCCGACATAGACTTCGGGATCGCCGCCGTTCTCGAAGTGATAAACGCGGCTGTGTTCGAGCAATCTGCCGACAATACTTCGCACGCGAATGTTGTCCGACAATCCCGGCACGCCCGGACGCAGCGTACAGATCCCGCGGATGATCAGGTCGATCTCGACGCCCGCCTGCGATGCTTCGTAGAGTTTGTTGACGATCTCGGCGTCGGCGAGACGATTGAGTTTTGCAACGATGCGCGCCCGTTTGCCGGCCCTGGCGTTCTCGGTCTCGCGCTCGATCATCTGCTTCATCCGGTCGCGCAAGTTTATCGGTGCGATAAGGAGTTTATTGATATCCTGCGGCTCGGAGTAGACGGTCAGATAGTTGAATAGAGCAGCAACATCGGCTCCGATCTTTTTGTCCGATGTGAGCAATCCGAGGTCCGTGTAGACGGTTGACGTGGCCGGATTATAATTGCCGGTTGCGAGATGTACGTACCGCTTGAGCTCGTCTCCCTCGCGTCTGACGATGAGTGTCGTTTTCGCGTGAGTCTTCAAACCAAGCAAACCGTAGACGACATGCACGCCGGCTTCCTCAAGTTTCTTGCCCCATTCGATATTGTTCGCCTCGTCGAATCGAGCCTTGATCTCGATGAGGGCAGTTACCTGCTTCCCGTTCTCGCTCGCCCGGATGAGGAGCGGCGCGATCGGCGAATCTTCACCGATGCGGTAAAGACACATTTTGATCGCGAGCACGTCCGGATCTTCCGCGGCCTCGGCGATCATATCCGTGACCGTGCTGTAAGGCTGGTAAGGATGGTGGAGAAGAACGTCCTCGCGTTTCATCACGTCGAAAACCGATTCGCCGGTCGAGAATACTTCGTGCTTCTTCTGGCGGATCGGAGCTTCTTTAAGATCGGGGCGATTGATGCCGACAAGGCTCCACAGATCCGCGACGCTCATCAAGCCATCGACGGCGTAAACGTCATCCGCCTCAATACCGAGGCATTCGGTAAGGTGGTCGATCATCCTTTGCGGCATCGAGCGCGAGATCTCAAGCCTTACGACATCGCCAAATCGACGCTCCTTGAGATTCTCCTCCATCGTTTCGAGAAGATCGTGAGCTTCCGATTCGCGGAGGTCGATGTCGCCATCGCGCGTGATCCGGAATAGGTGACACTTGTCCGGCGTCGCGTCGGGCGCGATCTTGGAAATGTTCGCGATCACGATCTCCTCGACCGGAACGAACTGTGTATCCGCCGGATCGCCGACCGGCACGAATCGCGGCAGAAAGTCAGGGATCTTAACGCGAACCAGAAATTCATCGCCGATCTTCGCAAACGCTCGGGCGACTCTTTTTGTGAGCACCGGCTTGATATAGAGCCCGACGTTCAGCGAGCCGCCGGAGATATAAGGAAACGGATGTGTCGGATCGACTGCCTGCGGTGTTAGGACCGGCATTATGTGCGCGTCGAAATAAGCATCGAGGTTTTGTCGTTCTTCCGGCGATCGGCGTTTATAGGAATCCAGGACGATCCCTTCGCGAGCGAGGTCGGGGAGTAGAGATGAACTTAGACATTTCTCCATCTTCACCGACATATTCAGCACTTGTTCGCGGATCGCAGACATTAGCTCCGGGCTGTTGTAACCATCCGGCGAGACTTCGATACGCGAGCCGAGTTTTTCTTTAAGAGCCGACACGCGGATCATAAAGAATTCGTCGATATTCGAACCGAAGATCGCAATGAACTTCAACCGTTCCAGCAGCGGCGTCGATTCATCGAGTCCCTCGTGAAGTACGCTTCGAAAGAACTCGAGAAGACTCAGGTCTCGATTGATAAGATTTGCGAATGGCCGGTGCTCCGGTGACCGAGCGGGCTCAGCCGCGGTTGCACCGATGACAGCAAATTTGTGTGATGTAGTTGCCATATACTCCAAATCGGAGAGCGTTTCATTTTTCCAACACCCTG
>DAIOWA010000203.1:0-5770 GCA_036758705.1 Pyrinomonadaceae bacterium
TTTGCCCAAACGAGCCGTTCGCGATTTACGTCAACCATCTCGACTACAACCCGCAGCCTGTCTTCGACACGCTGGACAGAGCCGGTGAGAACTACGTCGGCCTTCATTTCTTTTCCGGCGAGGAGTATGTCATCGCTCGGGATACCGATGCGATTCGGCCTCACTTCAACATCTTCCACGCTGCCGAGACGTGCCCGCAAGGTGTCGCGGATTCCCGCGCCGAGTGCGGCGTCTTCGGCGCTTGAGGTGAACGTCAGTACGGCATACGTCTGACGTGAATGAGCTGCAGGGGCGCCGAAGAATAAAGGCCAGAGCCCGACGAAACAGATGATCGCGATGTAGGCGATCGCGATCGCCGATCCAAAACCTACGCCGCTATCAAAACGATTTCGAAGGGCAGGGAGAAAGTCGCCAAAGATGTCGAGCGTAATGCTCGAATCGGTCGTCTCGATCGTGACGATCTCTGAGCCGGTTAGCTCGATCTCGTTCACCGGAGCGACAAACGAATAGCCTCGCCCAGGTACGGTTACGATGAACCGGTGCTCACCGGCGCGTTCGCCGAATGCTCGCCGGAGCGTTGCGATCTGCTGGGTGAGGTTGTTTTCCTCGACAGCGGTATCCTGCCAAACGGCGTCGAGCAGATCGCTCTTTGAAACGAGATCGCCGCGACCCGCGAGCAGCACGAGAAGCGTCTCAAACGCCTTAGCGGTCAGCGGCATCGCGGTGCCGCCCGATGAAAGCTGCCTCGTAAGCGGATCTACGCGAAAGTTTGAAAATTCGTACACGACTCGCATCTGATCATCCTCCGATTTTCGCAACAATTATATGCCAGGTCACCTCTCGGCAACAACGGTTTATCTAACTAGAAACACCGCATTTTCTTAGCTTTCACATCCATTTCAGAAGATTTCATCGTTTCTAACGACTTCGAGTCACGAACAAGGCCAAACTCGTCTCGCGCGTGGAGGGACCTATGCGATTGCGGATCAGGCTGACCGTTTCCCGAAAACGTCTCAAGGCCGTCAGACATCGATCCGCCGCCGCTACAGAAGTTGAGAGGAAGAATATGGACCTGTTCAGGATCAAGCCGCTCGAAACAATATTGGCCGAGGCGGAAGACCAAGGCGAAGGGACACTGAAGCGAACGCTGGGCGTTTCCGCGTTAACTCTGCTCGGTGTTGGGGCGATCATCGGCACCGGTATCTTTGTATTGACGGGCCAGGCTGCGGGAAGACACGCCGGGCCGGCCGTCGTCGTCTCGATGATCCTCGCCGGCGTTGTGAGCGCATTGGCGGCGTTGTGCTATTCGGAATTTGCATCGTCTGTGCCGATCTCCGGTTCGGCGTATACATATAGTTATGCAACGCTTGGCGAATTTATCGCGTGGATCATTGGCTGGGATCTGATACTGGAATACGCGTTTGGAGCGGCTACCGTGGCTGTCGGATGGTCGGGGAATATGATCAGCCTGCTCGCGGATTTCGGCATCCATTTCCCGGTCGCGTTGAGCGCGGCTCCGGGTACAAAGTTTGTATTGTTGACTCAGCAAGCGGCGACTCAATTAGCCAACCTCCGTATCGGCGAGACGATCCTGAATCCTCCTGCCGGTTACAACGTGCTGACAAGCGAACTCTCGCAGGGCCTTGCGTCGCAAGGGCTCTCGCTTCCGGTCGAGACGGCGCTGTTCAACCTGCCGGCATTCCTGATCGCGATCGCGGTGACGGCGTTGCTTGTTCGCGGCATTCGCGAATCTGCAAACTTTAATTCGGTGGTGGTGATCATCAAGATCGCGGTCGTGCTGCTTTTCATTATCGCGGGCGTTGGATATGTGAACACGCATTATCTCGGGCTCGGGTGTCAGGCAGGAGTCGGCGATTGTCTGCCGTTCGTCCCGCAGAATACCGGCACATTTGGCGAATATGGATACAGCGGGATCCTGACCGGAGCGGCGGTGATCTTCTTTGCGTACATCGGGTTCGACGCCGTTTCGACCGCTTCTCAAGAGGCGAAGAATCCGCAGAAAGATATGCCGCGGGCGATAATCGGGTCGCTGATTCTATGCACGATACTCTATATTCTGGTCGCGGCGATCATGGTCGGGTTGGTGCCGTATACGCAGTTGAAGGAAGAGGCGGCTCCGATAGCGGCGGCGATCACGGCGGCGTCAGGGATGGCGGTAAAGGGTTCGACGATCGCGTTCGTGCTCGCATCGTTTTCGATGATCATCAAGCTGGGTGCCGTGCTCGGATTAAGCTCCACGATGGTCGTCCAGATAATGGGCCAGCCGCGTATCTTTTATGCCATGGCGAAGGACGGCCTGCTTCCCGAATGGGCCGCGAAGATCCATCCGCGTTTCCGCACTCCGCACGTTACAACGATGATCACCGGCGGTATCGTCGCGATAATGGCCGCCCTCGTCCCGATCTCGGCGCTCGGACAATTGGTCAGCATCGGAACTCTGTTTGCCTTCGTGATCGTCTCGATCGGCGTCATCGTCCTTCGCCGCACGCGGCCCGATCTACCGCGCCCGTTCAAGGTCCCGTTCTCACCCGTCGTCCCGATCCTCGCAGCTGGAACGAGCCTCTATCTGATGTACGGACTGCCGTTCGATACGTGGGCGCGTCTGATCATCTGGATGCTGATCGGCGTGGTGATCTATTTTTTCTATGGGGTGAAGAAGAGCAAACTTCAAGCTGGACCAATTGAGGGGGTCAGATAACTTTCACACCGTACGAGCTAAAATTCGTATCCACGGTGACGATGTGCAAGAATTCGACCTTTGCCTGGGCAATGATCATACGATCGAATGGGTCGCGGTGATGAAAAGGAAGCGTAGCAACTTGCAGCACATGGCCAGGTGCGATTGAAAGGATCTCGAATGACTGGACGGAAAGCTGTTGGAGAATGTCCGTCAGGGAACGGGTCAATTTAAGCTTTCCGATGCTTGACTTGATCGCGATCTCCCACAGCGACGCGATGCTAACAAAGACCTCCGTTTCCGGTTTAACGATCAGCTCCCTCTGGGGACGAGAGAGGGTCTGATTGCCCTCCAGGTACCAAATGAGGACATGCGTATCGAGGAGTACACGCATTCTCTACATATACTCCTCAAAGTCTTCGAGAGGTGCGTCAAAATCGTCGGCGATATGCTCGACCAGGCCTTTCATACTTCCGAATCGGCGACGCGGTTTCGCGGGCTTGCCTACGTCCTCTAGTTCTATAAGATCAGCCTGCTCCAACCCCTTCAGGATCTGCTTTACCTTTGGATCTCTAATTCTGACGATGACAGTTTCCACGCGCCGATTCTAGCATAGGTCGAAACCGTATTTCCGTTAATTATCAGCTCTCAATCGGCTTCCGATAAGATCCTTAGGGACTTGATTCGCTCGAAGTGGCGACGGTTCAGGGTTGCGAGCGGGAGATCGTGAGCGACGGCGGTTGATGCGATCAAAAGGTCAGGAAGTTCGAGTCGCTTGTTCCTCTGGCGAAGGTCCCGATCAATCGCGACGGCGACATCTACGCAATCATCCAGTTCTCGCCAGTAATCTTGCACCTCATCCGTGCAGCCGACGAGGATCCCAAAATACGTAATTACCGAGATCGAGAATGAAGAATGATCCTCGGTGAGTTTGAAGAAGGCCGACCTTTCCTTTCGCTTCTTTCGAAAAAAATCGATAAGGATCGAAGAGTCCAAGACGATCATTTCGTTCGCCATGCATTCATCCAACTTCGGATTTCACTGAGACGCTGGAACTCAACATCACTCAAGACCGGCGCAGACAAATAGAAAGCTCGTCGTTCGACATTGGACTTTTTCTTTCCCTTTCCGATCTTCTGAAGACGGACAGACCCTTTCTCCTCGAGACGATGGATCGCGTCCATCGCTTCAGGTTCCAAGATCGTGAGCTTATAGACTTCCATACGGCGATATTATGACACGATTCCGTCTGTTCATGATCAGTTTACGATCGACTTGACCCTATTGGAATGGTTCGGGCCGACCAGTGTGGTGAACGGCCTTTCTATGGATGAGGAAGGCGCGACTAAGCCACCTCACCAAAGTTTGATCTTCTCCCACTTCTCCGGGGCAATGTCTGAGCTTGCTAGGTCACAACTGCGAAGTCGTGATTCGAGCGTTTGAACGGTGTTGTTGGCTAGAACTCTGAAAGTTGTCAGCGACCCGCAATCTCCAATACCCCGACCCTTGTAGTAGAGCTGCAAGGTATTGTTCGAACCATCAAACGAAGACCGGCCCGAAAGAAACTTCGTCCGATGCCGTATGACTTTATTATGTTCGTTGAGGTAGAAGTCAGTGAAGGTCAGTGGCTTAACGGTCTTCGGAAACTTCTCGTCCAAGATCGCGAATACATAGCTGCGCTGGTACGCTCCAGCACCGGTAATTATCTCTACTAACCATCTTCGGTTGTTAAGCGAAATGAATTTGAAGCCCGCGTTTTCAAAAAGTGTAAGGTCGGCGGCTAAATGATCTTGTTTATCCCATTTGAGTCTGTTGAACCATGCTGCACGATCCGCGGCGGTCATGCCGTTTTCCTTACGGGGCATCTGCGCTACGATCGCAACGTGCCCACAAATCACCAAGAATAATAAGCAAAAAGTCCGCATCATAAGGCCAGCCCGTGGCGCGGTCTACTTCATTATCAGCTTCGCAATCGTCTGAAGCTGCATGTTCGAGGTGCCTTCGTAGATGGCTCCGATCTTGGAGTCTCGCCAGTATTTTTCGACCGGGTAATCTTTCACGTAGCCGTAGCCGCCGTAGAGTTCGATCGCTTTGGACGAGACCTTCTCGGCTACGCGCGAGGTGTAGAGCTTTGCGATCGCGGCTTCTTTTAGGAACGACTTGCCGGCGTCCTTGAGGCGGGCGGCGTTGTAGGTCAGAAGGCGAGCGGCCTCGATCTCGACGGCCATCTCGGCGAGCTGGAATTGGACGGCCTGGAAACTGTTGATCGCCTGGCCGAACTGCTCGCGTTCGGTGGTGTACTTGAGGGCAGCTTCGTATGCACCTTGAGCAATGCCGAGCATCTGGGCGGCGATGCCGATGCGGCCTTCGTTGAGGGTTTCGATCGAGACCTTGTAGCCCTTGCCGACCTCGCCGAGCACGTTTTCTTTCGGCACCTTGCAATTATCGAAGATCAGCTCGGTGGTCGACGATGCGCGGATGCCGAGCTTGTCTTCTTTCTTACCGACGGTGAACCCTTCAAACCCCTTCTCGACGATGAAAGCCGTTATGCCCTTGTAGCCCGAGTCGGGATCGATGTTGGCGAAGACGATAAATATCTCGGCTTCGTTGCCGTTGGTGATCCAGAGTTTTTGGCCGCTGAGTTCCCAGTGATCGCCTTTATCGACTGCCTTGGTTTTGAGCGCGAACGCGTCAGAACCCGAGCTCGCCTCGCTCAATGCGTATGCTCCGACCTTCGTCGAGGCGAGCTGCGGCATATATTTGGCCTTCAGCTCGTCGCTGCCCCATTTGATAAAGGCGTTGGTGACGAGCGTGTTGTGAACGTCAACAAAGACCGAGATCGATGCATCGACTCGGGCGAGTTCCTCGATGGCGACGATGGCGTTAAATATCGTCGAACCGGCACCGCCGTATTCTTCGGGCGATTCGATCGCCATCAGGCCGAGCTCGAAGCATTGTTTGATCAGCTCCGGGTCGAGCTTGGCGGCGTGTTCCATCGCCTCAACGCGCGGGCGAATCTCGCCCTCGGCAAACTCGCGCACCGAAGCGCGGAAAAGTTCTTCTTCTTCAGAA
>DAIOWA010000204.1:0-5702 GCA_036758705.1 Pyrinomonadaceae bacterium
CCGGTCACGATCAAGCACCATGAAGTTTCCATCATCGACCGCGGTTTCGAAATGTTGCCCGAGCATCTGGTAATGCTCAGATGAATCTGACTCGGACACCTGTTGAAAGTCCGCCCGTGAGAGCGAGTAGTACACCTCCCGCTGCGGCATCAGCCATTTTCTCAACCGGGACGTATCGCGGCGGAGACCAACCATTTTTTCGAGGAATCTGTCCGTTTCGACGTCTTGTTTCAATACGAGTTCATCAAGTTCGTCCACCTCGCATTCGATCTCTTCGAGAGCATCAAAATAAGTGACGATGTTCAGATCGAGCAGCGTCGCGACGAAACTCTCCGCATCAAGTTCACCTAATTGAGACTCACCCTTGTCGAGCTCTCGAAACTCGTCGAGATATCGAATCCCGCCGGAGTGAATCGTGACGACATAGTTTTTGCCGACGATGAAATCGACCATCACCTTTTTAGGAGACTGGCCCTCGTCGGCAACAACAGAATCAACACAAAACCGAAAGAAATCTTCGAACCGCTCGACCTCCGGGCGGCCGGAGACGTCAAGCACCGACTTGCAGGGGACGTTTTTCGCGCCCAGATGCTTCGTGACCGCGTTCAGGAGCTTCTCATCGCGCTCCGAAACGTTTACCCAAAGAAGCTGCTTCGGTCCGAGACTCCTCACCTCCACATCCTTAAGATCTACCTCTTCGTCCTTTCCCGACGCATCGTACAGATATGCCTTTACGTTTTCCATCGCTTCGCCGAATTATACTCTAAGGCCTGTTGTCCGTTTGTCGTCTTACCGACTAAAGCGTTGTGGGCACTTCGCCGTTCCGCGTGTTTAGGCGTAAATTATAAAAAACGAGACAACATAAGATGGACATTAAGAAAATAGTTTTAGCGTATTCCGGCGGACTCGACACGTCCGCGATGCTCCTTTGGCTTAAGAACACTTACAACTGCGAAGTTATCTGCTACTGCGCCGACGTCGGCCAGGGCGAGGAATTGACCGGCCTCGAGGAAAAGGCGAAAGCGACCGGAGCGTCGAAGCTCTACGTCGAAGACCTTCGCGAAGAGTTCGTCAAGGATTTTGTATGGACGGCTGTAAAGGCAAACGCCTTGTACGAAGGCGTTTACCTGCTCGGCACCTCGCTCGCACGACCCGTCATTGCCAAACGTCAGATCGAGATCGCCCAGAAGGAAGGTGCCGACGCCGTCGCCCACGGTGCGACCGGCAAGGGCAACGATCAGGTTCGCTTCGAGCTGACCTATTACGCACTTCAGCCCGATATCAAGGTCGTCGCTCCGTGGCGGCACTGGGAATTCAAGGGCCGAGCGGATCTGATGGCGTATTGCGAAAAGCACGGCATCCCCGTCACCGCATCCGCCGACAAACCGTATTCGATGGACCGCAACCTGATGCACATCTCTTACGAAGGCGGCATTCTCGAAGACCCGTGGGCCGCTCCGCCGGAGGATATTTTCCTGCTGACGAAATCGCCGGAGAACGCGTCGGACAAGGCACAGGAGATCGTGCTTACGTTTGAGAAAGGCGAACCGGTCGCGATCGACGGGGAGCGGTACGGCCCGGTCGATATGCTCTCGAAGCTCAACCACCTCGGCGGCGAACACGGCATCGGCCGCGTCGATCTGGTCGAGAACCGCTTCGTCGGCATGAAGTCCCGCGGCATCTACGAAACGCCCGGCGTCACGATCCTAATGGCCGCTCACCGCGCGCTCGAATCGATCACGATGGATCGCGAAGTGATGCGGTTGCGAGATTCACTTGGCACCAAGTTCGCCGAATCCGTCTACTACGGATTCTGGTTCGCGCCCGAGTTCGCGATCCTCCGCAGCCTCATCGACCAAACCTAGGAAACCGTCAACGGCGACGTACGCCTGAAACTCTACAAAGGCAACGTCATCGTCACCGGCCGTAAGTCCCCGAATTCTTTATACCGCGAACGCGTCGTAACTTTCGAAGACGACGCCGGCGCCTACGACCAACACGACGCCGAAGGCTTCATCAAACTCCAGGCGTTGAGGCTTAGATTGAGGAATATGGAATAGTGTTGCGTGTTGTGCAACACGCCTCAGATTATGATAAGATCGTTTCGGCACAAAGGACTTGCGAAGTTCTTTGAAACCGGCAGCCGAGCCGGTATCCAGCCGGCTCACGCGAAAAGGCTCCGGATGCAGCTGACCGCCCTGGATACCGCGAATGTCCTGGACGATATGGATATTCCGGGATTCCGACTCCATCCGTTGAAGGGTGGCGAGCGCGGGCGTTGGTCGATCTGGGTCAACGGAAACTGGCGGCTGACGTTCGAATTTATTGACGGCGACGTACACATCGTCGATTACGAGGACTATCACAAATGACGATGCACAATCCTCCACATCCGGGTGAGTTCATCACCGAGGTCTACCTCGAGCCGAACAGTCTTTCGGGCCGAGAACTCGCCGTATCGCTAGGGGTTTCGCCCTCTACGCTGAATCGTATTCTCAACGGTTCGACCGGGATCAGTCCGGCAATGGCATTGCGCCTATCAAAGGTCCTCGGCCGTTCCGCCGAAAGCTGGCTTGCGATGCAGACGAACTACGATCTGTGGCAGGCTCGCAAGACCGTAAAACTTGGACGGATCAAGAAGATCGAACTCACGGCGGCCTAGAAGTGATATCAGATGAAGTGTTTAGGATGCGGCAGTGAATCGCTCGTCGGGGGAACGATATTCGATTCGAACGGGTCGAAGCTTAATTTCAAGCTCGACGATGCACCGGTTTGGAAGAGCCTGTTCGGCGTCGGCACACGCGGGGTCCGCGGCTACGGCTGCGTCCACTGCGGCCATCTCCAACTCGCCGTCGACTTCACCGAAAAAGACCTGCAAAAATACCAGCAGTTCGAAGGCGAACAACCGGGCGTAATAGAGCGAATAAACTCGGATCCCGGCAAACTCGAAGCATGACGACACTATCGGTCATCGAATCGTGGCACAACATCGTCCGCACTCGTGATGCGAGCCGGCTCAATGAACTTCTTGCTGACGACGTGGTTTTCTACTCGCCGGTGGTTCACACGCCGCAGGTGGGGAAGGCTATCACGACGATGTATCTGTCGGCGGCGGTTCAGGTGTTCGGGAACGAATCGTTCAGGTACGTTCGCGAGGTTGTTGGTGAGAGCGATGCGGTGCTGGAGTTTGAGACAGAGATCGACGGCATCACTATCAACGGTGTCGATATGATCAAGTGGAATGAGGACGGGCAGATCATCGAATTCAAGGTGATGATCCGCCCGCTGAAAGCCGTCAATCTTATCCAGCAAAAGATGGGCGAGATGCTCAAGAGATAAACCCGCGAAACGCCGACTTGTTCGCCGAGTATTTCGGGAACAGCGTTGCGAGGTCTTTGCTGCCGAGATGTTTGCTTGCCACTTCACCAAACACGTCTCGAAAGTCGGTGGTGACGGCGAGGTCGCGGCCTTCGTTTAGCTGGTCCGGTTTCAGGCCTTTCCAGTCACCATAGACCTTTCCGCCTTTCACCGAATTCCCTAGCACGAGCATCGCATTACCGTGGCCGTGGTCGGTGCCGCGGCTGCCGTTTTCGCGGGCGGTTCGGCCAAATTCGC
The DNA here is from genome assembly GCA_036758705.1 of Pyrinomonadaceae bacterium. Classification (GTDB taxonomy): domain Bacteria; phylum Acidobacteriota; class Blastocatellia; order Pyrinomonadales; family Pyrinomonadaceae; genus OLB17. The sequence goes on from DAIOWA010000204.1 coordinate 3,616, forward strand.
TCATCGTCAGGACAACGACATCGTCCATCCGCTTGCCGAGATCGGTCGCAAACGCCGCGATCGTATTCGAGAAGTTCGTCATATAGCCGGCATACTGTCCGCGTGCGGGAGCATTGACCTGAGCCTGATTCAGGTGCGTGTCCCAGTTGATGTCGCGGCCCGTATCGGTAAACGCTACCTCCAATCCCACGCCCGCCTTTATCAACTGAGCGATCTGCTGCATCGACCGGCCAAACTGCGAGTTCGGATACACCGCACCGTTCTCCGGCTTGAATTGTGCAGGATTTGCCGACTTAAGAAAGTTCACCGCCTCAAACGTTTCCTTGCCCGTCTCGCCCAGGTTGTCCTTCACGTTCTGCTCATAGATGCCCTCGAAACCGCCCTTGAGATCCGCGGTGTAAAGGCCGGCTTTGATCGTAAAATCCGACAGATTCGTCATCGCTACCGACGGCGCCTTGCCGTACAAAGCTCGCGGCATCGACTGCGTCATCGAAACGGCACGGAATGGCGAATCGTTTTTGGATGCGGCGGTCTGAACGGCGCGGTTGAGCCAGCCGTCGCGAGTGCCTTTTATTCCCGGCGTGCCCGATTCCATATAGTCCTGCGCGTCAAAATGTGACCGCGTATTGTCCGGCGAGCCAACGGAATGAATGATGCCAAACTGTTTCGATTTCCAAAACGGTTGAAGAGACTTCATCGCCGGGTGCAGTCCGAAGAAGCCGTCAAGGTCGATCGCACCTTCGGTCTCGTTCGGTTTGCGGATCGCGATCGTGCGGCGAAGATTGTAATATTCGGGCTCGCCGTGCGGCACGATCATATTCAGCCCGTCGACCGCGCCGCGTTGAAATATCGTCACCAGCACCTTTTTCTTGCCGTAATTGCCCTTGGTCTGGGCTGCCGCAAACTGATGCAAAAACTCGGGAGCCGCCGCCATCAGGCCAAAGCTCGCCAAACCGATACCGCTGTTTTTAAGAAATAATCGCCTGTCCATAAACCTTGAAGCCTCAACTGATGCCTATTCTTAGACGCCGCGAACGCGAAAAAGGTCAGATTTCTTTTCGCGCTTTGATTTATGCGGGCAGCAGGCCGAAAATTGATTCGGATGAGGGAACAATACGTTCAAATGATCCTCGATCGACTCGATCGCGATTCGGCCGCCATCAAAGCCGAATTCGAATCGCCCGGAGGCGTCGATACGAATTTCGCCGCGATCGACGACCTGCTGCCGACCGCTGAGGCGGAGAAGATCGCCGCCGCTTTTCCCGCGTCCGACAAGATGCGCCTGCTCGACAGCTTTCGGGAGAAAAAGTATACATCGAAAGCCCTTGGCGAATTCGCTTCCGTCATCGCCGATATCACCTTCGCGTTTCAGGACGAACGCGTTATCGCGAAAGTCGCTGAACTGACGGGCATCCGCGATGCTGTCGGTGATCCGCATCTCTACGCCGGCGGGATCAGCTCGATGGAACGCGGGCATTTCCTCAATCCGCACATCGACAACTCGCACGATGGTGATCGGCAAAACTATCGCGTACTCAATCTGCTCTACTACATCACGCCCGATTGGAAGCCGGAGAACGGCGGTAATCTCGAACTGTGGGATGAGAAGGTTCGCAGCCGCGTCGAGATCCCGAGCCTCTTCAACCGTCTCGTCCTGATGGCGACGAACGACAAGTCCTATCACTCGGTGAATGAAGTGAAAACATCGTCATCGCGACACTGCATCTCAAACTACTACTTCTCGCCGCACTCGCCGAACGGCTACGAAACATTCCACGTCACCTATTTCATGGCCCGCCCTGAGCAGAAGTTTCGACGCTTGGTGACAAAGGTCGACAGCGACATCCGCACCTTCGTCCGCCGTTTCAAGAAGGATGGATTAGCAAGAAGAGACATTTACGAGTAGTGTCAGTAGCCCGACCGTCAGGAAGGGCGCCGCCAACCGGTGTCAGTAGCCCGACCGTCAGGAAGGGCGCCGCCAACCGGTGTCAGTAGCCCGACCGTCAGGAAGAGCGCCGCCAACCGGTGTCAGTTACGAGTAGTGTCAGTAGCCCGACCGTCAGGAAGGGCGCCGCCAACCGGTGTCA
>DAIOWA010000205.1:0-5695 GCA_036758705.1 Pyrinomonadaceae bacterium
GGCGATACTCGCAAGTTGGACGTATCGCCCTTGCTTACGCGCGGGCTTGTGCAACTGATTCCGCTGCGAGAAAATCGTTGTATGACGATCTTCATCAACGGCGAGGCACGCGAACTCGACGGCGTTTCCACGCTCGCCGGCCTCCTAGACGCGCTTGAACTTCCTAAACAACGCGTCGCCATCGAACTCAACAAACAAGTCATCCGCAAACAGGAATGGGACACCACGGGGGTTAACGAAAACGACAAGATCGAGGTCGTTCACTTCGTCGGCGGCGGGTGATCGGTTTTCAAATCTCAAATTTCAGATATCGGATCGGGCTTTGACTTGAAACTTGAAACTTGAAACCGGAAACTAGGTTTAAATGTCAGATAAGTTTCTACTAGCAGGAAAAGAATTCACATCGCGCCTGATCATCGGAACAGGGAAATACCGTTCGCACGACGAGATGAAGGCAGCGCATACTGCGTCCGGTGCCGAAATGGTAACGGTCGCGGTCAACCGTGTCCCGCTCGACCGCAAGACCGAATCGTTTCTCGATCACCTCAACCCGGCGATGCAGATCTTGCCGAATACGGCCGGCTGTTATGACGCCGACCACGCGATCCGTACGGCTCGGCTGGCGAGGGAAGCACTCGACACCGAGTGGATCAAACTCGAGGTCATCGGCGACCCGGTGACGCTTCTGCCTGATAACGAACAAACTCTCGAAGCCGCAAAGGTGCTCGTCGCCGAAGGTTTTATCGTGCTGCCGTACTTCACCGACGACCTCATAATGGCGAAAAAGCTGCTCGACGCAGGCTGCCCGGCCGTGATGCCGCTGGCCGCCCCGATCGGCTCAGGCATGGGCGTGCAGAACCCGTCGAACCTGCGGATAATGCGCGAACAGCTTCCCGACGCGACCATCATCGTCGATGCCGGTGTCGGCGTCCCGTCCGACGCGGCGATCGCCATGGAACTCGGCGGCGATGCGATCCTTATGAACACCGCCATCGCCGAAGCCGGCGACGCTGCTCAAATGGCAACCGCCATGAAACTAGCCGTCCAAGCCGGCCGCCTCGGATACCTATCAGGCCGTATGCCTAAGCGGTTGTATGCGTCAGCATCCAGTCCGATCGCGGGTGCGATCAAGTAAGTGTCAGTAGCCCGCACGTTAGTAAGGGCTCATCTCTAATGAGAGTCAACATACTTTTCTTCGGAGCCACCGCCGACGCCGTCGGCTCGCGTGGGCTTGAATTGAGTGTCGATGAAAAGGCCACCGCAAAGTCCATCATCGACGAACTCTCGCAACAACACCCGACTCTCGCGAAACACCAACTCCTCATCGCCGTCAACGAAGAATACGCCGACGCCGACACCCTCCTAAACCACGGCGACGAACTCGCCCTCTTCACCGCCGTATCGGGCGGATAAACCTTCGGTTATACTCTTGCTGAGATGACGGAGAAGCAATTCTACGATTGGCAGACAGTTGGCGGCACGGACGACGTGATGCGGTTTGTCAACGCGCTTGAAAAGGCAGACATTCGCTGGTGCACGATCGGCGGTGTTGCGGTCAACCATTGGGCTGCAGAGCAGATGGTCACTCTTGATGTCGACTTCGTTGTTGCTGCGGACTCCATCGAGAAAGCTCAGCAGGCACTGCTTGCGGCAGGACTTAAGGCTGAATCATTCGATTGGTCTATAAACTTTCGAGGAGCATCCAAGGTTAGCATTCAGCTGACGACCGAAGAAGGTTACTGCGACTTCGCTGAGCGAGGAGTGGCGGCTGATGTTCACGGGATTCTTATGCGCGTCGCCTCTCTTGAGGACACTCTAACCGGTAAGATCCGAGCGTGGAGTGATCCGACACGCCGGCAAAGCAAACGTCTAAAAGACCTCGCCGACATTGCCCGTCTTATCGAATCTCATCCAGAACTTTGGGAAGGTTTGCCCGACGACCTTCGGCGTGAGATCGACCGACCCTAAAATCACTAACAATCCAATCCGGATGTACAGGATAGACAAGACAGTGGAACTTCCTAAATCCTCTTCATCCTGTATATCCTGTTTGAATTAATGTCAGACTTCACCGAACTAACCACCGATCCCATCGATATCACATCCGTCTCCCGACGAGTGGTTCCGCCGGAGTGTGGAGCAACGGTTACGTTAGACGGATATGTTCGCCAGTTCACGAAGGGAAGAGAGACGCTGCATCTGGTCTACGAAGCCTACGAAACGATGGCGTTGAAGGAGATGCAGAAGCTGGTCGAGCAGGTGAAGGCGGAGTTCGAGATAGCCAACGTCGGCATCGTCCACCGCCTCGGGAAACTTGAGATCGGCGAGACGAGCGTTGTCATCTCCGTAGCTGCACCTCATCGCCGGGCCGCCTTCGCCGCCTGCGAATGGCTCATCAAGGAACTCAAACGCACCGTCCCGATCTGGAAGAAAGAGGTCTATGCCGACGGTGAGGTCTGGATCGAGGGCGACCAGTCCACGCAACCCATCTAACTTTTTACTTATCACTTTTCACTTACTCCGAAGTAAGTCATAAGTGATAAGGAATAAGTTCATTCAACTACTGACCTAGCGCGGGCTACCAGCGAATCAAAGTGAGCTTCGAGCCCTGCGTTCACTCCTCGCAATCCTGCAACTACGGATACACCCCATTCGATATACTCCCGACGCCGTTCTAACGACCAATCCGCGGGCGGGCTGTTGGTGATGTCTGTAACGTTGCTTATCTTGTCGGCGAGCTTCACTGTCTTCGCACCGTTCGACAGATGCGGAGCGTGTTCGACCTGAAGCCGTTTCCGCTCGGCTTTCGGCAGCGACTTATCGTCGGTCACCTCGAGTACATAGCCGGCAACTGTTTCGCCGAACAGCAGCGAGATCTCTTCGCCCGTAACGCCGCAATCCTCTACGGTATCGTGCAATATCGCCGCCATCAGAATGTTGACGTCATCGACACCGCCGATGTTAGCGATCAGGTTTGCGACTTCTAATGGGTGATTGATGTAAGGTTCGCCGCGTTCGCCTTTGCGTGTCTGCCCGGTGTGACTCCTGGCGGCAAAGCTCGCGGCATGCAGTAGGTTGTTTATGGTATTCACATTTCAGTTTGCCAGAAATGTGAATATGAGCAAAGGGAAGTTTTGCGCCAGTTACGAGTTAGCAGTTTCGAGTTTCCAGTACTCGAAACTGCTAACTCAAAACTCGAAACTGGTGACCAATTATCTTACTACTTCGATCGAAACCGTCTGCTGGCCGGTGATGATCATCTCCGATGGCGGCAGCGGCTTATCGAACACGACGGTCTGGACTGTCGGCTTAACGACGCCGGTGGTTCGGTCGTTGTTGAGCGTCGCGATCATCGAAGGCGGCAGGTTCGGCATCTCGTTTGAGCCCATCACGGCTCCGGCGCTCGTTCGCGTGCCGAGGGCGTAAAGACGATCGCTCGTCTTCAAGTCATTGATCGTCGAGACAAGATCCGCGAGCGTCGCCGGGACAAAGTGTTGCGACGCCGATTCCTTCTGCACCTGGCTGCCGTCGCCCACGATGATCTTGAAGGCTCCTGCCGGCGTATCCTTCGGTATCGTCACCGGAATTCGCTGGACATAAACTCGTCCTGCGTTCGTCCTCGCAAACGCCTGGATCTCGACCGTCTCGCCTGCTTCGACTTGCGTCCGGTCAATAGATAGACGATCCAATGACGCGATCTGACTGCCGTCTGTCGAAGCCACGTCCACCGTGATCCCTTCGATGTTCAAGTCATCGAATCGACTCTTCAGCAGTACGGCAACCGGAGCAACCACCGATCCGGACGCCATCAACTGAGCCTGTGCTCCCGCAAACTTTCGCTGGATGGAAAGCGGCTGCTGGCCTTTGAGTTTGACGGTGCCTTTGATATCGACCGTCGTGTCACCAAGCCCGCGTTCGTGTGCGGTGACCGCATTGTAGATCGCCATGTTGAGCAGCAGCGGCGTCAGGAACTCATCGCGGGCGACCTCAAAATTCACCGTCTCCATCCCGCCTCGGCTCGTACTGATGTTCAGCTTTACCGGGATCATCGCCGGAGCCTTTCCAAGCTTTCCGAAAACGCCTGTAGCGAGATCCTGTGTCATCGAACCGACCATGGCGTCCGGCACGGCGAGTTTGAATGAGTTGTTGATGTTCGGGATTACCGTGACGACATGCGATTCCGACATCGGCAGGTCTGAAGAGCCGAGATTTAGGAACGGATGGCCGAACGCGTAGACCTTTTCGCCATCGCGGAGCGTGACCGTTCCGGCGGCGGCCATGCTGTAATCACCGCGGGTAAGCTGCATCGAAACCGAAGTTCCGCCGACGAGGGTATTCGCGTCCGCCGTTTTCATCGGCGACATCGGAGCCGCACCGCCGGCCGCTGCGACTGGAAGCAAACCAGCTTGCGTCAACTGCGGCGAGAACATCGAAAGCGTCTCCTGTGAAAAGCCGGTGAACGTCATCGGTGTTGCGATCCGTTGAAAACTCTGACCCGCAACCGCCATCATTGGCGAACCCTGCGAAACGCCGCTGACGACCCCGTTCGATCGTTGGCGGGCAAGTCCGGCGAAACTATCCGTCGAGGCGAGTTCGGCGAATGAAAACGACCTCGGCTCGCGTGCGACAGTCCGAGCCGGCTGGCGATCCTCGAACATACTCACCATCTGTTCGATCGGCGTTATGCCGCAGATCGCCTCTTTTGAGAAAGGGAAGCTGTAGCTGATAGCTCCGACAAGTTTGCCGTTGATGTAAACGGGTGAACCGGACATACCCGCAAAAACGGCAGTCCGATCTGCTCCGCCGCCGCTGATCCGGCCGACGATCATATCCTGTCTCGGTCCGATCCCGCCGGGTACGACACCGAGGATCTCGACACTGAATTCCTCGGGAACGCTGCCGCGAAATACTGTTCTTGCCGTTCCCTGCATGCCTTCTTTCACCTCCGAAAGTCGGAGGAAATTAGCCGAGGCAGCGGTTGAACCGGCATTTCCTGACGAAACCGCCTCCGTCTGACCTGAAACAGGCATCGAAAGGGCCAGGAGACCCAACAGGATCAATAAGTAATGCAATTTGAATGATTTCACAAAAATCTTCCTCAAAACTGGCGGTTATGTTAGCATTTAGTTAGCTTCGCCAGAAGCTTTTTCTTGCCTCGTACCACTTTAAGAGTCTCGCACAAGATTCTCAATTGTCTTAAACCTCGATCTCGACCCGATCCACCATGGCTAAAGTAACCCGTCTTTCGAAAAGTTTTCTACGTCTCCTGCTTCCCGGCACCTTACTGATACTTTTTGCGCTTGCCGCCGCCAGCGTGTGGCTTGTCCACGAGACTTCGCATCCGGTGGACCTAGGGTATCTTGTTACGCCGGAAAAATACGGCGTGCTTAGCTCGCGCGGCGCACAGGTGACTGAGGAGAGCTGGCGAGCCGCGGACGGGACGGCACAAAAAGGCTGGCTGCTCCGCGGCGAACCGAATCAGCCGGCGGTGATCCTGCTGCACAAATACGGAGCAAATCGTTCTTACGTACTGAATCTCGGCGTTAAGCTGAACGAAGCAACGAATTTCACCGTCCTTATGCCCGATCTTCGCGGCCACGGAGCCGGTGCTGCCGACCAGAAATGCACCTTCGGCGGATGCGAGTCGGACGACCTGACGGCGACTTTCGATTATGTAAAGGGATTGAAAACGGCA
>DAIOWA010000206.1:0-5640 GCA_036758705.1 Pyrinomonadaceae bacterium
CGTCACAAACTCCAAACTGTGGCTTTTCCCGAGATTAAAATCGAGTCGGACAGCGAGAAATTTCCGAGTCGAAGCTCCCGATGGGGAGAAGTTGTAGTTCATGTAATTGGGAGAATTCGAGATCGGGGTAAGAGTTCCCTCCGTACCGACCGCCGAACGTATTCTCGCCAAGACGGATTTTACCGTCGGATCGATCGTCGAAAGCTGTCCCGCCTGTTGAGCGATATCTAGAAGGTTCACTTCAATTGTCTGTCCGCTCGCTATATATGAGAAGAAACCTTGTTCGGCACGAGGCGTGAAGACCGTTCGTGTACGAGACTGGGCGGCCGGTAGGCGAAACTCCTCGTAATTCACAAAAAAGAAGCGCTTATCTTTACCGGAATCGAACCAGCCATTGTCGCCGTCGCCGAACGTAAGAAACGGGATAGGTCCGCCGAAGCTGCCGCCATACTGATTTAGACGGATCTTCTGGCGATAGGCCTTATTATTCTCATCCAGTTCGCCGTCGCGGTTCTGGTACCAATAGTTACCATTCATGCTTTCGTCGCGATGCTGCCAGAACAGGCTTCCCGAGTAACCGTTGTTACCACGCTTCGTAACGAACTTGATCTGAACAGCACCGTCGCCGCCGCCTTCAGAACCTGGGTTCGACGAATTAACGGTTACTTCTTCAATGGCATCCAGGCGCGGACGAACATAGGTGAAATAGCCGTCAGAAGAACGAAGCAGGTTGTCCTGCACGTCAACACCGTCGATCGTGATGCTGAGCGATCCCTTCGGAAGCCCGTTGACCGACGAACGCCGCGGAGCTCCAACCGTCGCCGTCCCCGGCAACATGCCGACCAGGTCGAGTGCGTCTCGAGATGCAACGGGGGTTTCGACTATTTGCCGACCGGTAATCGTGCTGCCAACGGTCGCGGTCTGTGTCTGCAGGACCTCGCCGCCTCCGGTTACCACCACGGTTTCCGAAACCTCGCCGGTCTGCAGGGTTATATTGACAGTGCTGGGCAAGCCCACGTCAACCTTGACGTCCTCCACGACCGAACGCTTAAAGTTCGGCGCCGTGGCTGTGACGGAATACATTCCCGACGCAACTGCCGGAACGCGGTATATCCCGCTGTTGTTTGTTACGACGGTAAATGCCTGCCCACCGGTGCCTTTGATAACGACGGTTGCGTTCGGAACTACCGCTCCGTTTGCATCGACCACCGCACCGTTGACCGACCCGGTCGTCTGGGCAAATACAAAAGCCTGGCAGGCCAATAGCACAAAGAGTGCGCCTGCAAGGCTCATTGCGAGTCTTTTCATTTGTGTCCTCCAAAGATGTAGCAATATCTTTCGATCAATATTCAAAGAATGAATAAGTCCATATCCCGCTTGATCTGATACCCGGAGTAATCAAAATTGTGGAATCTAGTTGTCTTATGTAAATGGAAACTACATAAGCCAAGGCAATCTACGTGCCGCCCTTTTTGTCTCTGTAAATAGCTGACTTTCTTTGTACAACAGTCACCTAACGATCACCTCTCCAAAATTTTGATTGCCGTTTGTGTATGTAATTCATTTTTTTGAATTTTCCGGCGTAGATCAGCAAAAGCAAAACGCCGGATCGAGGTGATCCGGCGTTTAGATAAGATGATGAAAACGCAAACCCTAGGTCTGCATCGAGGCAAGAAACTCAGCGTTGGTCTTGGTCTTGCTGAGGCGTTCGAGGACGACTTCCATCTGTTCGACCGGCGAAAGTGGATTAAGTACTCGACGCATGACCCAGATGCGATTGAGGTCTTCCTTGCTGATAAGGAGTTCTTCCTTACGCGTACCGGACCTTTGCAGATCGATCGCCGGGAAGAGACGCTTGTCTGACAGGCGTCGGTCGAGGTGAATTTCAGAGTTACCGGTTCCCTTAAACTCTTCGAAGATAACGTCGTCCATACGCGAGCCGGTATCGATCAAGGCCGTTGCAATGATCGTTAGCGAACCGCCCTCTTCGATGTTTCGAGCAGCACCGAAAAACCGCTTCGGACGCTGCAGAGCGTTTGAGTCGATACCACCTGAGAGGATCTTACCTGACGGCGGCACAACTGCGTTGTGCGCGCGAGCCAGACGCGTGATCGAGTCAAGCAGGATCACGACATCACGCTTGTGTTCGACGAGGCGCTTAGCCTTTTCGATCACCATGTCAGCGACCTGGACGTGGCGTGTCGGCGGTTCGTCGAAGGTGGATGAGATCACCTCACCGCGAACGGACCGCTGCATATCCGTAACTTCCTCAGGACGCTCGTCGATGAGCAGCACGATCAGCGTCGTCTCCGGATGATTCTCCGTGATCGAGTTTGCGATCGTCTGCAGGAGCATCGTCTTACCGGTTCGCGGCGGTGCAACGATAAGTGCACGCTGGCCTTTACCGATCGGCGTAACGAGATCCATCACGCGGGCCGCAATATTGTCCGGCCCGATCTCCATCTTCAACTGCTCGTCAGGATAAAGAGGCGTGAGGTTATCAAAGAAGATCTTCTCGCGGGATTGCTCCGGAGCTTCGAAGTTGATCGCCTCGACCTTGATCAGGGCAAAGTAACGTTCGCCTTCTTTTGGCGGACGGATCTGTCCCGAGACAGTATCTCCGGTTCGAAGATCGAATTTACGGATCTGCGACGGGCTGACATAAATATCATCGGGGCCCGGAAGATAGTTGTATTCCGGAGCTCGTAGAAATCCGAATCCATCCGGAAGCGTTTCAAGAACGCCTTCGCTAAAGATCAATCCGCTCTTTTCAGTTTGAGCGGCCAGGACCTTAAAGATCAATTCCTGTTTACGAAGCCCCGTGGCTCCCTCAATGCCCATCTCTTTCGCGATATGCATCAGTTCACTGATGGACATATCCTTGAGGCCGGCAAGGTTTAGAAGCTCTGGCTTTTCGCCGTTCTGCTTTTGATCGCGGCGGCTGTTGTCACCCTTGGGCGATTCCTTTCCGTTGCTCGCTTCGGCTTGAGTAGCCTCACCGTTCTCTGATCGGACGGCTGCGGTTTCTTCGCCGTCCACGGTGTTCTCGTTCTCGTCTCCGGCTTGGCCGTCGTCAGATCTAACTGCCTTCGGCTTGCGGCTTGATGTGGTTTTGGTTGCCATTGGTTTGTGCGCTCTAGTTGTTAATATTGGTTGATTCCACGCTCATAGTTCAAATGTTCGGCAGGCGCTGCTTAGAAGGTTTGAAAGGCAAAGGTGGAGTTAATCGTATGGATTAAGTCTGTAGTAATTACAAATGAAAACAAGACTTGAGTCGCCTCAAGAACCCTTGAAGTTTTAAGGATGATTACTTTCTACTACAAAAAAAAGATTAAAGCAACTAGATTTTCAAGAATTTACGACCAATTCCCGGCGGCGGTCAGAATTGATTTCCACACGCCATCCCGCCCCTTACCGGTTTCGGATGAATACGCTATCACCTCGCTGAACTTGAGGGCCATTCTGATAGCCTTCATCTGCTTGGACAATTGGTTGCTGCTCAGCTTATCTGATTTAGTTGCGACCGCGATGTGCGGCTTGCCGTTGAAATTGAGCCACTCGTTAAGCTGGAGGTCGAGCCGTGTCGGCTCGTGGCGAGAATCAATAAGCTGCACGCATAGGACAAGTTGTTCCCGCTCGGAAAGATATTCCTCAGCCATAACTCCCCAATCCGATCTCATCGACTTCGATACCTTCGCGTACCCATAACCCGGGAGGTCAACAAAATACATTTCGTCGTTGATAAGAAAATAGTTGATCGATTGAGTGCGGCCAGGTGTGTTTGACGTACGGGCGAGCCCTTTTCGTTGAAGCAGTGAATTGATCAGCGAAGACTTTCCCACATTCGATCGCCCTAGAAACGCGATCTCCGGCCGTCGGTCATCGATCCAGTGCTCGTGTGAAAACGCGCTTTTTACAAATTCGGCGGAAGTGACCTTCATTTACTTATAAACAAAACGCCCCGCCAAGAAGCGAGGCGTGTATGTAAGTTTATTGCTATCTATTCGAGCGATGTCCGAACCTCGGGAGCAGCCACTTCGGGGTTCCACAGGAGCGGCGTATCCGAAACAAGCTCCGTTACCTCATTATCAAGGGCGTACTTTAAGACCTCGTCCACGGTATCCACAAGATGGATCGTGAGGTCGTCCCTAACTTCCTCCGGAATATCCGCGAGATCCTTTTCATTTTCCTTTGAGAGGACCAAGGTGCGCAGCCCAAATCTGTGGGCGGCAAGCAGTTTCTCCTTAACGCCTCCGATCGGCAGGACTTTGCCGCGAAGCGTGATCTCGCCGGTCATCGCGACATCGTGCCGTGCGACACGACGGGTAAGCGCAGAAACCATCGCAGTCGCGATCGTAATACCCGCGCTAGGGCCGTCCTTCGGGATCGCTCCTTCTGGTACGTGGATGTGCAGATCTTTCTCACGGAAATCTTTCGGGTCGATGCCCAACGCCTCTGCTCGTGAACGAACGCACGTCAGAGCAGCTCGTGCCGACTCCTGCATCACTTCGCCGAGCTTACCTGTCAGCGTCACTTCGCCCTTGCCCGCTACCAACGTCGCTTCGACCTGAAGCACGTCGCCGCCGACTTCCGTCCATGCCAATCCGTTGACCAATCCGATCTCGCTCTTGCGGGCGATATCCTGCTTGCGGAATCGGATCGTTCCAAGCAGTTCACGGACCTTCTCCGAATCGATGATCACCTTGAACGATTCTTTATCGGTCGTCGCAACAAACTTACGAGCGATCTTTCGCAGACAAGAGCCTATCTCACGCTCAAGGTTTCTCACACCGCCCTCGCGGGTGTAATGACGTATCACTTCGAGAATACCGTCATCCGTAAATGTCACCTTGTCCGCATCGATACCTGTATTCTCGCATTGCTTTGAGATCAGATGACGTTTCGCGATCTCGACCTTTTCACGCTCGGTATAACCGGAGAGGTTCAGGATCTCAAGACGATCCTGCAGCGGTGCCGGGATCGTATGAAGAACGTTGGCGGTCGCGATAAAGAAGACATGTGAGAGGTCATAATCGACGTCCAGATAGTGATCACGGAATGTATGATTCTGTTCGGGATCGAGTACTTCCAGCAACGCCGCCGATGGGTCGCCGCGGAAGTCGCGGCCAAGCTTATCTACTTCGTCGAGAAGAATGACCGGATTGACCGTACCCGAACGCTTCATCAGCTGCACGATCTGTCCGGGCAACGCTCCGATGTAAGTCCTACGATGCCCGCGGATCTCCGCCTCATCGTGTACACCACCGAGAGCTAGCCGTACGAATTTTCTGCCGGTTGCCTTCGCGATCGATTTTCCTAACGATGTCTTACCAACGCCCGGAGCCCCGACGAAACACAGGATCGTACCTTTCGGATTTTTCACCAGCTGTCGTACAGCGAGGAATTCCAGGATACGTTCCTTTATCTTATCAAGCCCGTAGTGATCTTCGTTGAGCGTGTCTTCGGCTTCCTGCAGATCGTTGAGTTCGTCCGATCTTTGCTTCCAGGGAACATTGACGAGCCAATCAATATAAGTCCGCGAAACAGTGCTTTCGGCCGACATCGGAGGCATCGCTTCAAGTCGTGACATCTCCTGAAGCGCTTTCTCTTTCGCCTCGACCGTCATCCCGACCTCTTCGA
>DAIOWA010000207.1:0-5634 GCA_036758705.1 Pyrinomonadaceae bacterium
ATGTCGCGACGCTCGAACAGCCCCCGCGTCGCACTCATCCGCAGCCGGTCGATCTCGTCGTTGATCGTCGCTTCTTTTTCTATGTACAGATCTGAGGCAGGGACATACGCCTCGGGCTGATAGTAGTCGTAGTAAGAAACAAAATACTCGACCGCGTTCTCCGGAAAGAAAGACTTAAACTCCTGATAGAGCTGTGCCGCGAGCGTCTTGTTATGAGCAAGGACGAGTGTCGGCCGCTGCGTCTCCTGGATCAGGTTCGCGATCGAAAACGTCTTCCCGCTTCCCGTGATCCCAAGCAGTACCTGATCCTTCTCTCCGGCGTTGATGCCCGCGACCATTTGTCCGATCGCCGCAGGCTGATCGCCTTTGGGAGTGTTTTCACTTATGAGACGAAATTGCATACTTCGATTCTACAACGTTCGGCCCCCGATTGGCGAACACGGCCAAGCGGCCATAAGAGCGTATGTTATTATTAACCTATCCTCAGGTAACAAGCCTTCCATAAACAGAATTTGATGAAAAAGAATACGACGCCGATAACGCCGCTCTCCGTACTCCGCGAAGAATGGGCCCTGTTTTTCGGGCTCATAACAATGGTCCTGTTCTTATTTTTCGGCGATGTCTGGCTTGCCGACCTGAGCTCCCTTCCGTGGTTTGCCCTCGTCTTCATATGGCTATTTGCGGCTATGCTGTCACTCGCATTCGCCATCGTCCGCCATGCCGAAAGCCTCGCCGTACTCCTCGGCGAACCATATGGAACCCTGATCCTTACATTGGCTCTGATCGGAGTCGAAGTATTGATGATCTCGATCGTCATGCTCACGAGCGGGAAAGACCAGCCGGAGATCGCTCGCGACACCAATTATTCGATAGTTATGTCGCTGCTGGGCGGAATGGCCGGAGCATCGCTGCTGCTGGGCGGTCTAAAGCATCACGAGCAGGACTATAATTTGCAGGGAGCGAACGCATATCTTGCAATGATATTTCCGCTCGCGGTCATCTGTCTTGTCCTGCCGAATTTTACTACGAGCACACAGGGTCCGACACTCTCACCATTTCAGGCAGTTTTCACGAGCATAATGTCGTTGTCGGTTTACGGTGTATTCCTTGCCGTCCAAACCAGTCGGTATCGCAGTTTCTTCGTCGCTCCCGAACCAAGCTCCGCGATCCACACGTCCGGATTCGCGTCCCGCGCGGATGATGCGGGTGACGCTGACACCTTCGAGGAAGTCGACGACTCCGACCTTCACGGCGAACACGAACTCCGCAGTACGCGCTATCACGCAGTCCTTCTCCTTGCATACATCTTCCCGCTCGTCCTACTGGCTAAACAATTCGCGATCCCGCTCGAACACGCTACAAATTCTCTGAATGCTCCAAAGGCTTTGAGTGGTTTCTTGATCGCATTGTTGATACTCGCACCTGAAGCCCTGAGCGCCGTGCGCGCGGCTCTGCGAAATCAACTCCAACGATCAATAAACATCCTTCTCGGCTCGGTACTGGCGACTATCGCTCTGACGGTTCCCGCCGTGCTGATCATCAGTCTTCTGACCGGAAAAACGGTTTATCTGGGCTTGAGTGGGGTGAATTCCGTGCTGCTCGTGCTCCTGCTCGGACTGAGCACGATCACGTTTTCGAACGCGCGGACCAACGCTCTGCTGGGCGCCGTCCATCTGCTCTTATTCTTTGCTTTCCTGATGTTGATGTTCGAAGGCTGATCGAGATGGTTAGGCGTCGACAGGCAGGGCGTTGATACCCAGCAGCGTTTCACGAGCCTTATCTCCGACAACAGAGGCGATCGGCTCGGCGGCAATGAACGCGCTTAGCTGCGGGATCACCTCCGCTACATTTGCCGACTTCAGGATGTGAAGCAACGCAACGCGGATCTTAATGTCCCTGTGATCTCTGATCGCGTCGAAGATCTTTTCCGTCTCACCCGCCTTCACCAGCAAATATACGAGCGCAAATGCTTCGTACGCAGACTTTTCGTCCCGCATCGTGAGACGGTCGAAAGAGCGTTCCGCGATACCGGCCTCAACCGCTGCTTTTGCGACCTGTCTGGTCAGATATTTATCATCTGCGAGAGCGAACCTTGCCCATTCGTCGCCGCGATCGAACGTAACCCTGACGAGAGCCCTCGCACCGGCCGCTCTTACCTCGCGAGACGGGTCGGCACAGGACAGCACAATAGATTCGAATACGCTTTGATGATCAAAGTCGGCAAGCATTCCCACGGCCTTCGCTCGAAGGTTGGTGGAAAGGTCGTATAGCGCGATCTGTGAAAGTGCTTCGATGGAATTCCTAGTCTTGAAACTCGCAAGCACCCGTAACGCGATCGCTCGAAATTCGGAATCAGCGTCCGAGTCGTCCTGAACCTCATCTATCGCCGCGAGCAGCCCCTCATCGTCGGAAACCGGTAATTCTTCGATCTCCTGCGGCCTCAGAAGCTCGGTTATTCGGCCGATGGGGAGATCGTTGACCTCAAGCGACTCCTGGAGGTTCTTCGAAAACTGTCCGGCGTTCTTCCGAGGCGGTGCTTCTCTTCGTAGGGGGCGAAGCGGTTCGTCAACAGTAGCTGTTTCCTTCGAACGCTCTTTGATCACTAAACTTTCGTTTGCCGAACCCACATCCGGGCGTCTTTTGCGAAACTTGAGAATGACGAGGACGGCGATGCCGACAAAAAGCGGAACCAGGATCAGCGGAAGCATCCAACTACTAATAAAAAGCCCGAAGCCCGACGATATGAAGCTACTCTGAATTGCGAGCATAAAAATACCAGTGAATGTGAAAAACAGCGGAGGATTTGAGAGGAGGACAGGCCGGTTTCGTGTTTCGCCGCGCAGCGAACGACTAGGATTATAAGCGATTCGCGGGCGTGTTACAACAGTTTTGTCGCTGTATGCTCTCCGGGAAACGATCGCGTTCTGCTCCGCGCTTTACCAAGCCGTCCAAAAGGGCTAGTTTAAGGGTTTGGGCTCGCGCCCACCGAACAGGTATTTATGACTGGCACATCAGCCGTTTCCGAAACGGAGATCCCCGAACTTACATTGGCACACCGCGGAAAGGTCCGAGATGTTTATGACATTGACGATCGCACCTTGCTGTTTGTTGCGACCGACCGGCTGTCGGCGTTTGACTGCATTCTGCCGACGCCGATCCCGCACAAGGGCCACGTACTGACGGCCCTCTCAGAGTTTTGGTTCAAGAAGCTCGAAGGGATTGTCGAGCATCATATGATCACGGCCGACTTCGACAAGATGCCGGAAGTCGTCAGGAAGCACGAAGAACTTCGCGGCCGTTCAATGCTAGTTAAGAAAACAAAGGTGTTCCCCGTCGAATGTGTTGTCCGCGGATATCTGGAAGGCTCGGGCTGGAAAGATTACAAAGCGTCGAAGAAGATCTGCGGACGCGAACTGCCCCCCGGACTACAGCATTGCGATAAACTGCTCACCCCGATCTTCACCCCCGCAACGAAAGCGGTCACCGGCCACGACGAGAACATCAACCAGGTCGAGTTTATGCAGATCGTCGGCCACGACACCGCGACCGAACTGAAACGGCTCTCAAAAGAGATCTACACGACCGCCGCCGATTACGCACTGACCCGCGGCATCATCATCGCGGATACGAAATTCGAATTCGGCAAGGACAAGGACGGCAACATCCTCCTCATCGATGAGGTGCTCACTCCCGATTCGTCACGTTTCTGGGACGCCGCATCATACGAACCCGGCCACAAACAGCCCTCGTTCGACAAGCAGTTCGTCCGCGAATACCTCGAAACGCTCGACTGGAACAAGCAGCCGCCCGCTCCGCCGCTCCCGGACGACATTGCCGAAGCGACTTCGCAGCGGTATCTGAAGGCGTTCGAATTACTCACTGGAAAACCGCTGGCCATATAAAAGTTTAAAAACAGGCCCTGATCTTTATCGCTCGCAACTAACGCGTAGTAGATCGACAGCATTTGTACTTAGTGACGAGCGATCGTCACCGCAGATGGAGGTTGATCTATGCCCGAACAAAAAGCGATCGATAATCTTCTTTTCTATGACCCCGACTTTGAGAACTACGCCGAAGGATTTCTCAAAGAACATCCGACTAACGGGATCGCTCACGCCGTCTCGAACACGACAGACCTGATCGAAGCGGTCAAACAATATACTCAGGTAAAGAATGTCGAACTCGTCCTCCACGGCTCGCCGGGGAACATCTATTTCAAGAGTAAGGGACAGATGGTCGCGAGTTATTTTGGCACCATTGCTCGTGCCGCGAATATGCTTGCCCCGAACGCTCGCGTTCTTTTTCTCGGCTGCAACATCGCGGAAGGCAGCGATGGCGACAAATTTCTGACTGAGGTCGGCAAGAATATGTTCAGCGGAATCGGCGGCATCGCGGGCGGCACGACCGTAACTAACTTCGTCTTCAAGGATGCCGTTACAAGAATGAACCCTTTCTGGTTCTTTGGGGCTAAGCTAAAGGTTCGCCGGTTCGATATGACCGGAAAGATGACCGCCGGTCAGGACGTCGGTTACTGGGGCAACACGACGAACGTGCCGATATAACCTTTCATCCACATCAACCCAGTCACATTATTCTTGAGCCGGATCGCTGACACTCGACGCGTAGTGCTCCGTATCCGGCTTTCCAGGTCTACCGCACGAGGACTGTTTTAGTCAGATCAAAGAAAAAGAAACGCCGTCAGCGGAACCGTATAGTTCTGAAGCGAATGGCTGATTCCTCTTTTCTTATTAGTAGCCCACTTCACGTAAGGCTCCGAGACAACAATCGGGCCTGTCATTTCTCACGATCCAATTGTGTCGGGTTTGACCGACTTTAGAACAACTATTTCTTTAGCTCTAAGGAGGATTATGAAGTCAAAATATCTCTTAACTGTCCTAAGTGTGTTTGTGCTTTCGTTTATCGCGAATGGTCAGTCGGGGCTTTCAAAAGCTGACATACGCGAGGCTCGCAAGGAAGCGATCCGCGAAAAGAATGAGCAGAAGCAAGCGGCCGTCTCCAATGCCGCTCTTGTAAACAGTCCGTTTAATGACACGGACTCGTTCGGCAAGAATGTTAAGTTCCTCGGCAGTCTTTACGCGGGAACCGTGTACGTCTATCACACCTGCGACCCCGCAACATTCGAAGCGGAACTTGGAGCACCTCTTGCCGCCGACGACAAATGCTTCGTGTATGAGCCGAATACCGCTGGATCGACTTTCGAGTATTACGATCCGGCGTGGGAATTTGTGATCCCTGGCCGGACGGTTGATAACGTGATCTACCCTTTGCTCAACAACTCAACCGGCTTCGACAGTTTTTCAACTACAGGCTATCCGTTTACCTACTTCTACATCCCGAAAGTCACGATCGTAAGCGACGCCCTAAACGATCCGGCAGCGATCAACCCTGAGACCGGCTTGCCTATGAACGGCTCGTATACAACGTCACTCGCCGGCTCGCAAACACGAACGTTCTCGACGACCTCCGGCGAGTACCTGACAGACTATCGGAGTTATGCTTCAGTTTCAGGTCGCGGACTCTCGCGAGCTTATTTCAAGGCTCTAGGTTTGTCCGACACGGTCATCAAAAATTTGTTCAAGAAGGATATGACGCTGAAATTCGGCATCCGCGGCC
>DAIOWA010000208.1:0-5629 GCA_036758705.1 Pyrinomonadaceae bacterium
GTCTGGCCGGTGATATAGCTCGACGCGTCGGACGCCAAAAACACCGCAACGCCCTTCAACTCGCCTTCGTTGCCGACTCGCGGGATCACGTTGTTCTCCTGGATCGAACGCTCATAAATGTCGATCACGGCATCAGCAAGACGCGAGTGAAAAAATCCCGGAGCGATGGCATTCACGCGGATCCCTTTCCGTCCCCAACTTGCCGCAAGCTCACGCGTGAGACCGATCAATCCCGCTTTGCTTGAAACGTATCCCGCATAGAACGGGCCATTGGCGGACGATGTGAGGCCCGCGATCGAAGCGATGTTGATGATCGATCCCGAACCCTGCTTGAGCATCTGCCGACCCGCGGCCTGTGCCATCAAAAAGGAGCCGGTGAGATTCACGTCGATCACTTTCTGCCATTGTTCGACCGGCATATCTTCCGGCATCGCACCCCAGGAAATCCCGGCGTTGTTTATCAGCACATCGACCGTTCGAAACTGTGAAACTGTCTCGTCGATCAACGCCGAAACCTCGTCTGCCTTCGAAACATCACAGGTCTTTCCCGCAACCGTAAACCCGCGAGATGAAAACTCCGAGACCGTCTCGTCCAGCCATTCCGCACGACGAGCGCAGAGCATCACGTTCGCACCGGCTTCCGCCAGTCCCTCGGCCATCTCCTTACCGATCCCGCGTGAACCGCCGGTGACGATCGCGGTCTTGCCCGACAGGTCGAACAAGTCTTTTACGTTCTTCGACATAAGGTGAAACCCGGTCGCTATCGCTCCCGGTTCTGACAAAATAACAGCCTAGCATTTCGCACGCGGTGTGAGAAAATAGATGTATGGCAAAAACAGAAAGGGAACTCGCGTTCGTGCGAGATTTCGATATCAATGAAAATTGGACGCGGCGATTCACCGATCTGATCGACAAACACGTCAGTTTCAAGGACGCAGCAAATATTCTCTACATCAACGCCGGCACCGGCGATCACTGCATTGCGATTCGCGAGAAAGTGGATGATAAGACGAAGATGTTCGCGACCTGCGAAAACGATGAGCTGCTGAACATCGCTCGCGACAAGGGCGTCGCAACGAAAGCCGCGATCGAGTTTTCCGACGGAGATTTTGATGACAACTCATTCGACGCGGTCATCGCCGATGCAAGCTTCACGCGTCCCGAGGGTGTCAGCGATTTTGTCGCTGAGGCGATCAGGGTTGCCAAACCCGGCGGTGAGGTCGGTATCGTGTTGCCGTCGGCGGGAAGTTTTGGCGAAGTATTTTCATTACTTTGGGAAGTGCTCTTCAACGAAGACCTGGGCGAACACGGCCGCGCCGCCGAAGCGAT
Organism: Pyrinomonadaceae bacterium; assembly: GCA_036758705.1. Taxonomy (GTDB): domain Bacteria; phylum Acidobacteriota; class Blastocatellia; order Pyrinomonadales; family Pyrinomonadaceae; genus OLB17. The sequence goes on from DAIOWA010000208.1 coordinate 1,330, forward strand.
GATCTCGCAGATCCCGAGCGTTTCACGCATCGAAGAGATAGCCGAAACCGCTGGGCTGAAGGACATCAAGACGGAATCGACTAAGGAAGTTTTTGAATACGCCAATGGCGCGGAGTTCGTCGGTTCGCCGCTTGTTTCCGATTTCCTGCTTCCGGTTTGGCTCGAAACGCTGTCTGACGACGACCGATTTCGAGTCACCGAGAAACTCGTTCAATTGATCGACGACGAAGACCGAGAACTCTCGTTCCGGTTCTCCGTGAAGGCCACGCTGCTTTCCGGAATAAAGGAACGGTCACACTAGCAGCGGCGAGCTGAAAACTCGAAACTGATAACTGGTGCCTAATTCGGCTGCTTATAAACAGCCCCATTCTTCATCACGAAAGTCACGTTTTCCATCCGTTTGATATCCGCGAGCGGATTGCCCGGGACGGCGACGATGTCCGCGAACTTACCGGCCGCCAGCGTTCCGTACGTCTTGTCGATCCCGAGCAGCCTCGCTCCGTTCAGCGTGCCCGCGACGATCGAATCCATAGGTGACATTCCGCCCCATTCGACCAACAGCGTAAACTCGTGTCCGTTGGTTCCGTGCGGAATGACGCCCGCGTCAGTTCCGAGAGCGATCTTCACTTTGTTGGCTACCGCAAACCGGATCCCGGTTCGCATCGCGGCAGCCGCAGCAAGAGCCTTTTCGCCGCGATATCCTTTTAGGGTCCCGTTCTTTGCAAGCCGTTCGACGCCTTCGCCGGCCATCAGCGTAGGCACGAGAAACGTCCCATTCTTCGCCATCATCTTCGCTCCCTCGTCGTCGAGGAACGAGCCGTGTTCGATCGAGGAAACGCCGGCACGAACGGCTATCTTGATGCCTTCGGTCCCGTGTGCGTGAGCCGCGACCTTTCGCTCAAGCTTGTGTGCCTCATCGACCATCGCCTTTAGCTCTTCATACGTATACTGCGTTGCGCCCACCGCATCGCCTTCGCTCAACACGCCGCCGGTCGCACAGGTCTTGATCACGTCTGCTCCGTATTTCACTTGGTACCGAACAGCGGCTCGTACTTGTTCGGGGCCATCGGCAATACCCGTCTTGTAATTGCCTTCATCGATACCGGGTCTATATCCGTTTTCGTCGCAGTGTCCGCCTGTGATCCCGAGAGCGTGGCCTGCCGCAATGATCCTCGGGCCGGCGACCCATCCCTCATTGATCGCCTTCCGTAAGGCGATATCATCAAAATTTCCCGCACCGAGGTTTCGGATGGTTGTAAATCCTGACAGCAGCGTCCGCTCCGCGTTTCGAGTACCGAGAATTGCACCGAAGGAGCTGAAATCCTTAACGCCGGCAGAATCGCCCTCCGGATCGCCGAGCACGCGGCCGATGATGTGCGTGTGTGCGTCGATAAAACCCGGCAGGAGTGTTGCGTCTCCCAGGTCGATCACCTTCGCACCGGTCGGAATATTTACCGACGACGCGGGTCCGACCGCCATGATCTTGTCGTCCAGGATCACGATGACGCCATTACTGATCGCGGCCGCACCGGTCCCGTTGATGACGCGGGCGGCCTTCAGCACGACTGTGCCCGATCCTTTTCGCTCTCCGGGAGCTCCGAGGTTTTGCGCAATGATCGAAGATGTAACAAAAAGAACGCAGAAGAGAAGGCCGAGCAGACGATTCATAATTTGGTTTCTCCGAGAAAACTGAATGTAAGGGTAAAACTGCGGCGATTATAGACGCGGGGCGTTTATATCCCAAACGACATTCGTGGCACAATCGATGGAATCAGATGATCGACCTAAGAAGCGACACAGTTACAAAACCGTCCGATGCGATGCGTGCCGCGATGGCGGCGGCCGAGGTCGGCGACGACGTTTACGGCGAAGACCCAACCGTTAACCATCTGGAAGATCGGGCCGCCGAGGTGTTCGATAAAGAAGCCGCGTTGTTCGTACCGTCCGGCTGCATGGGAAACCAGATCGCGATCAAGGTCCACACGAATCCGGGGAACGAGATCATCGCCGAAGATCGCTCGCATATCTATCTGAACGAGATGGCATCGAGCGCCGTCATCAGCAGCGTCCTGACTCGTCCCGTCCGCAGCAAAGATCGCAGCGGGCAACTGCTATGGAGCGAGATCGAACCTGTCCTGAATACCAAGCACGACTATCACGGAGCGAAAACCGATCTGATCTGCCTTGAGAACTCGCACAACATGGCCGGCGGAACGGCGATGACCGCCGAGCATTGCAAGGATCTTTGTGACCGGGCACACGCTCTCGGCGTTCCCGTTCACCTCGACGGAGCACGCGTCTTCAACGCGGCGGTCGCTCTCGATACGACTGTCGCCGATCTCACGCGGAATTGCGATTCGGTCCAGTTCTGCTTGTCCAAAGGACTCGGAGCACCGGTCGGATCGATGTTGGTTGGAACAAAAGACTTCATCGCGGAAGCCCGTGCATGGCGAAAACGACTCGGCGGCGGAATGCGGCAGGTGGGAATTCTCGCAGCCGCAGGCTTGATCGCGCTAGAAGAATCGCCCAAACGCCTCCACGAAGACCACGCCAACGCCCGCCGCCTCGCCGAAGGCATCGCCCACATCGAAGGCATCGCGATCGATCCTGAGTCCGTCGTCACCAACATCGTCATCTTCGACGTCTCCGCCACAGGCCGAACACCGGCTGAGATCTGCGAAGATCTCAAACAACACGGCATCCTCGCCTCCGGCTGGGATTCGGTCATCCGAATGGTCACTCACAATGGCATCATAGCCGACGATATAGATGACGTCATCGCTGCGATTCTGAACTCACCATTCTAGTAGAAATTATGTGGGTTATTACCTATCACGCGATCCCGAAACCGGGAACGGATGAATTCAACAAGAGTGGCGGAGCATATGTGGACTGCTGGATTCTATATGCGTGGGAGGACGGAGCTGAGTACCTTGCGAGATACGAGGTCGAAAAAGAGTGGACCATCATCGAGAAAGTCGGTGCTTCTTGGATCGAGGACGAAGATATCGCGAAAGACGATGAAGATCGAGAGTACTATGAGCAGGTCCTGCTCGACGGTGGAACATTCGTCTATAATAAGTATCCGCTCGACGCGAACGACGAAGATGACGAAGATTTTCAAGTCGATGAGGAAACAGGATTTTCTGAGGGGCGTCTTAGAACTGACCACTGACAACCGACCACTGACAACCGACCACTGACAACTGCCCTATGAACATCGAACAACTCCGCAAATATTGCCTATCGTTCCCGCATGCGACTGAGGATGTGAAGTGGGGCAACGATCTCTGTTTTTGCGTTGGGGCGAAGATGTTTTGCGTAACAGGCATGGACGCGGGGAGTCACTTGTCGTTCAAGACAACGCCCGAAAAATTCGCCGAACTCACCGAACGCGACGGCATCATCCCGGCGCCGTACGTCGCACGTTATCACTGGGTCGCCGTCGAACGCCCCGATGCCATCGCCGAGGCCGAACTAAAAGAACTGATCGCCCTTGCCTATCAACTCGTCTTTGACAAACTGCCAAAGAAGATCCGCACGGAGCTGTCAGTAGCCCGCACGTAAGTAAAGGCTCCGGCTGCCGATCGAATCTTCTTTTCGTTGCTTTCTTTGCGTCTTTGCGTGAAACTTCTTCGTGTAACCCAATGCCCCTCGTGATGAAACAAGCAATATCAACAATACTGTTCGCCCTGATTCTCGCCGTCTCGACCTTCGCGCAATCCAAATTCGTGAGTATCGAAGGCCACCGCGGAACTCGCGGACACATGCCCGAGAACACGATCCCGTCGTTCACAAAAGCCATCGAACTCGGCGCCGACACGATCGAACTGGATGTTGTGATCACCAAGGACAAAAAAGTTCTTGTCTCGCACGATCCGTTCTTCTCGTACTTCATCTCGACCGCTCCCGACGGAACGGCGATAACCAAGCAGAACGAGAAACAGCACTTGATCTATGCGATGTCGTATGAAGAGGTGAAGAAGTACGATGTCGGTTTACGCGGAAATGTGCAGTTTCCCGAGCAAGTGCCGATGAAGGTCCACAAGCCTCTGTTGTCCGAGGTGTTCGTGGCGGTCGATAAGTACACAAAGAGCAAAAAGCTCCCGCTTGTCCGTTACAACATCGAGATCAAGTCTGACGAGGCGGGCGACGGCAAAACGCATCCGCCGATACCGGAGTTCGTCACGCTCGTGATGGCGGAGATAAATAAATACAAGATGTCGAGCCGTGCAAAGGTTCAGTCCTTCGATGTTCGTCCGCTGCAGGAGATCAAGAGGCGCTGGCCTAAACAGGAACT
>DAIOWA010000209.1:0-5622 GCA_036758705.1 Pyrinomonadaceae bacterium
CGAAGCCGCCGGGTATACCGTGGAGACGGTCTGGGGCGGAAAAGAATTCGTTGTAATCTCCCCCCCCGCAAACAGGACACCATCTCAGTTCAATTGTTCGTGGAATAACCTGAGCCATAGCTGTTATCGGAGGCCGGTCAGCAAACCGCGCAATTGCGCGACTATCCAATACCTTTCTTCGACGCTCACAAATCGGTACCATGCGATTACCAAATAAACGCAAACACAAACCGCGAGCAATCCCCCAATTAACCACCGAGACTCGACAAACAGCATAAGGAAAATAGGACACACTAGGATGAGAATCCCTATGGAAAGCAGCCTGAAATGAGGCCAAAACTCGAACCTTACTCCGGCAATGCGTTTTGAAAGTGCGATCACAAAGAGGGCATCCAGAACGGTCCTAAGGCTCCAGGCTAGAGCGGCTCCCACAATTTCGAAACGAGCGACGAGGAACCCGGCGGTCACCCCATAAATAGCCAACTCGAACCAGTACAGACGAGCCAATACATCTGTCCGTCCAGCAGCAACGATCGCAGCTTGAGGAACATACGCCAGGATATTGAAAAAAAGCGACGCCAGAAGAATGTAAAAGGGAAGAACGCTTTCAGTTCCGAAGTCCTCACCCGCCCAAACGGTAAAGAGTGGTTTCGCCGCCACAAACATCACGGCCAAAGTAGGCAACAGCCAGAGAATGTTTATTCGAATGCTTCGGGAAAGTAACCTCTCCAGTTCGGCGCCGGACGTAGCTCGATCCAATCTAGAGAAAGCCGGAACCAGCGATTGAACCATTGCCTGCGAGAATACCGTTGCCATCATCGCAACCGAGAAGGCCACCGAGTAATATGCCAGGGCGTTGACCGAAACCATTTGGGCCAGAAAAAGCTTTTCAACATTGGCAACGAGGATCGCAGCCATGACGGCCAGCAACCATCCTCCTCCGAACTTCAATAGCGGCCGGATGAGGTCACGGTTAACGGCAGAAGATAGGAAGCCCGGGAGGAGACTTCCGGAGAAGCATACAACGGCGGCTAGAGTTCCGGCGGCAACAATGAATGCCCAGCCAACAGCTCCGAGGATGCCGCCTCCGAAATAGAGTATAAACGGCGTTACGACGGCTAAAAGAATCTTGGGGACGGCCACGGTCAGAACGTTCATGTCCATCCGCAGCCGTGCGAGCATCGGCGAGTTCAGAACTGATGACAGAATGCCGAGAACGAAGGATCCCGACGTTATTTTGAGGGCAATATTTGCGGTCGAGAGCAGATGTCCGGGGACGTTCATGAGCCACACGATCCGATATGAAAATAGGAAGATCGGGACAGCAACGATAAGGGCGGAGGTAGCGGCGATAGCGGTTGCGGTCCAGATGACTTCCGCCTCTTTTTTCTCGTTGCCTTGGCCGTAAGCTTCACTCGCGAACTTGGTCGAAGCAACGCCCATTCCGAAGTCGGCGAATGAGAAATAGGTCGGGATCAAGCCAACCAGAAGCAAAACTCCATAACTTTCCGTCCCCAGAAACCGAATAACAAATGGTATGGAAATGAACGAAACTGCTAACGGAGCTACGGAGCCCGCGAGAGTCCACATTGAGCCTTTGACGACCTTGGTGGTCATTCCGGCGTTGGACGGTGCGATCATTGTCGGCTCTATCTCGTTGTCAGCGGTGATCTCAGGTGTCACTTAGATAAGTTTAGCATCAGGGGCCGCCGCTACTTCACCTGTTGCAAGGTAGTGAGGAACCGGGGTAGGTAATCATGCCGACATATACGCCGCGATCTCGCGGTCGGCTGAGCCGAGCAGAATTCGCAGTTGATCGACGGGAAGATTGTTATCTTTCGACGAATACTCTTCGGCCAGGGCGATGTTAACTTCTTGATGCACGCGTAACTCGGGGAGAACGGGGAGGATGGAGTAAAAGCCGTTGCGTTCTTCGGTGCGGAAGCATTCTTCTTCGCTGACCATTATCTCGTGGACCTTCTCGCCGGGGCGAATGCCGGTGAAGACGATCGGCAGATCCTTATCGCCCATCAGGGCCTTCGCAACGTCGATCATCTTGGCGGACGCCACTTGCGGCACATAGGTCTCGCCGCGGTTGCCGGTATTGATCGCGGCAAATATCGTATCCACTGCCTTGTCGAGCGATAGCAGGAACCGTGTCATCTCGGGCAGCGTCACAGTCAGCGGTTTGCCATTGCGGATCTGCTCGACGAACAGCGGCACGATCGAACCGCGGGAAGCGATCACGTTGCCGTATCGAACGCACATCAGTCGCGTGTCGATACAATCGCGGTTCGCCTCAATAAATATCCGCTCCTGCAGGGCTTTGGTCATGCCCATCACATTGATCGGCTTGCACGCCTTGTCCGTCGAAATGCCTACGACGAGTTCGACCGGCAGACGATTCTCACGGATGGCTCGAACGATGTTCTGCGCTCCGTCGATGTTGGTCTGGACCGCCTCATACGGGAAATACTCGCACGACGGAACCTGCTTCAAGGCTGCGGCGTTGAACACGACATCCGCCTGACGCGTCGCCGCGACGACCGCCGAATAGTCGCGAACATCGCCGATCCGAAAATTCAGCAAGTCCTGTGAATTCTGATAGATAACGTCGTCGGTCGCAGCTTCCTTATGCAGGTAATCAAGCCGCATATAGTGCTGCTTCGCCTCGTCGCGTGAGAAAACCGTGATCTGCGCGGGCCGGCCCATCTCGCCCGACAGCAGCCGCCGCACAAGTGTTTGCCCGAGCGAACCTGTTCCGCCGGTAACGAGTATTCGCTTCCCTTCCAATGGATTCATTTATGTTCGATAGGAATTCCCCACCCGAACGGGTAGCTACGACTTCCTTTCGCCTAGTTTACCACGCAAAAGGCCGCGACCTGAACGTCAATGGAGATTGGAGAGATCGTATATATGGCTGGAAAATGTGCAATTTTAATGGATGACGGCAACTGCAAGGTTAAAGTCTCGCAGACCAACGGTACAGCACCGGTGCTCGGTAAACGTCCTGATGATGAACCGATCGTGATATCGGCATCCGTGGGACAGGGCGGAGCGAACAAAAAGGATGACGTCTTCAAGATCCAGTACGGGCTCGATCAGGTTCCGCCGGTCGATGGCGGCCCGAGTACGCCGCTAAAGGTCGACGGCCTCTGCGGACCGAAAACGATAGCCGCAATTCGCGAATTCCAGAAGAAGCATTTCGGATGGGCAGGCTGCGACGGCCGCATCGATCCCGGCAAGCAGACGCTCGCGATGCTGAATGCGAAACGTCAGACATGGATCAAGCCGTACCTGCCGCTCGACCTGGCTGCCGACGGATGGCTGCTCTCCAACTTGCTGCGACACATTCCGCACACCCGCTCCTGCGTACAGGCCGCGATGACAAAGATCTCAAGCGCCCGAATGGGAGGGCTCTTTGCGGACGGGTCGATGTCGCTCATCAACCGGCATTTTCATCTCCAAACGTCGAAGAATCAGCAGGGCGATCTCGCGCTAATGTACGATGTCTACAGTTTTATGCTCAACGTCCTCGACCGCGCCGATGTCTACATCACGCTCGATACCAACGACGAAGGCGAAGGCATCAGCACGGTCGCCATTGCACGTACCGGCGGCTTTCACAATAAGACCGATCTGACCGGCAAGATCCAGCTTCGCCGCGGAGCATACTTCGCCAGCGAGACTCCCGACTTCGCAGCGTTCGTCTTCATCCACGAAATGCGCCACTACGTCGAACGAAATGTCCTCTGCGAAGGCCACTTTGCCAAGGGTTGGTATTCGGACAAGGAGATCTCAGAATTGCCGCCGGACCTAACCGTCCTCAACTGCGATACCTACGCCGGCTTCGCCCTTGAATCCAGAAACGGCAACATGCAGCGTCCCGGCTGGCTGAAATCGACGAAGTTTCGATAGACCGGAATCTGCGCCGTACACTGAAACAAGATTGATTACGCTTTGTTTCGGATGCGGCGCAGATGTTCTAGTTCGGCTTTTAAAGCTCGCCAAATTTCTCGGTTGGCCTCACTCGGCTCGTGTGCCGAGCGATCGAAGAAGGGACTTTGCGTATCGGGTTCAGGATCAAGCGAACCTCCTAGTGACAGGTAAGTTTCCCAGAGCTTTTCAGATTCGCGAAAGCGCTCCATCGGTGTGAGCCTGTACCACTCAGCCCATTCTTCCCCTACAAGTTCTTCGGCAGATATCTTCGTCATTACATTCAGAATATCAGCATGGCGAGCGGCGGCTGAATCATTCTGTATCTACTAACGACGCCCTAATGTCCGACATTTTCAGAAACAAATGAAGTTCATTTTGTGGCGAAGGCTTGAAGCCAAATTTTTTATAGAACGCTTTTGCCGATTCGTCTTTGGCGTGGACAAGGAAGGCTCTTAACCCGGCGATCTCAGAAGCGCGAACGGCACGAAGGAAGGCGTCTTTCATCAATAATTTGCCTAAACCTCTACCCTTTTGGCTTTTATCAATCGCAAGTCTTGCTAGGAGAATTACGGGAATCGGATATTTACCCAATCCCGTGGAGATGTCGTTAGCTGTTTCTTCAAACGAAACCGAGCCGAACACTAAAGTGTAATAACCCGTTATCTGGTTCTCTTGGTTGGTGACAACGTACGTCCTTGCCGCATCTTTTTTCTGATTCTGCAAGGCATACTTTCTCAGATAGTCATTTAACGGTTCTGATTCACAATCAAACAAACTGCGATCTTGCAATTTATCTAAAGGCTTCGCTTCCATTAAATCTTTTCTGAAAAAAGCTTGCGCAACGCAGGAATTGATCTCGGCTTTTCGTCCAGAGCTGCCAGAAACTGCTCGTATTTTTCGCGGCTGACGACGAAATTCGCATTGTCCATTTCCAACGCTTCGGCGGCCTCGATGGCGTTTTCCAGGACGAATTCACTGATCGTTTTATTACTCCTTACGGCTGCGCGTGCGATCAGGTCTTTTTCCTTCGCCGTCGCCCGAATACTGAATCGGTTCTCGCGATTTTCTTTGGTCGAGATCATAATATTTCCCCACGTTATCCCTTTGGGAGTACATTGTCCACCCAGTTTATCTCTTTAGACTCCATTAGTGTCAACAAAAGTTCAGGACCGCTCACTAGATCGACTCACTTAACTTAGGGCAGCGATTCCTCAGTGGTGATCGCCGCTTGCCGCACCGTCTGCCGAGTGGTATATCTCGCCGCCTTCGCGTAAGAATTCCTTCGCTTTTTCGGTCATACCGACGGCGAGAGCTTTTTCGGCTTCAACGCCGTGCTCCTTCGCATACTCACGGACGTCCTGCGTGATCTTCATCGAGCAGAAGTGCGGGCCGCACATCGAGCAGAAGTGCGCGAGTTTGGCACCTTCGGCGGGGAGTGTTTCGTCGTGAAACTCTTTCGCCTTTTCCGGGTCGAGGCCGAGATTGAACTGATCTTCCCAACGAAACTCGAATCGCGCTTTGGATAAAGCGTTGTCGCGATATTGCGCTCCCGGATGGCCTTTCGCGAGATCAGCGGCGTGGGCGGCGAGTTTGTATGTAATCACGCCTTCTTTCACGTCCTGCTTGTTTGGCAGGCCGAGGTGTTCCTTCGGCGTGACGTAGCATAGCATCGCGGTCCCAAAC
>DAIOWA010000210.1:0-5596 GCA_036758705.1 Pyrinomonadaceae bacterium
TGTCAGCACGGCGATGTTCAGGATGATCGGCAGAAACATCAACGCTCCCCAATGTGCCGTCCGCGGAAATAGCAGCAGGATCGCAGCGATCATCTGTGCCCAGCCGATGAACTCGTAGTAAAAGCCGGTTTGGTAGAGGGCGTTGAAATAATGCCCGACGGGATTCGAGTCCGGTAAGCTCGTGAACGACTGGTGAATGATCTTTTTATAACTCGGCGGTATGAATCCGACGGCGAGGATGATGCGCGTGAAGACCGTGAAGATCTGAAAATACCATCGATGCGTGATCGAGGAGTGAATACGGTCCAAAATGTTCTCAAGCCGCATAATTGATAGCCCATTAAGTTAATAATTGGAAGACGATACTTACCTAATAACGCGTAAATAATGGGCGAAAGTTCCGGCTAATTTGAGCGAAGCTTCGATTTTCCGTAAGATTTGAGTTTCGTATGAACCTGAACATCATTCCAGTGAAGTGGTCGGACGAAGGTGTGCTGATGCTTGATCAGCGGCTTCTGCCGACGGAAGAGAGGTGGCTGACGCTGAAGACGTACAACGAAGTCGCAGCGGGCATCAAGGATATGGTCGTCCGCGGTGCACCGGCGATCGGCGTCTCGGCGGCTTACGGCATTGCGCTGGGGGCGAATTCGTTCGTCGGAACGAATGTCGATGACCTCGAAGAAGAGGTTGAGTACATCGGCGATGTGCTCGCCGCGACGCGTCCGACTGCCGTTAATCTCTTTTGGGCGATCGACCGTATGAAGGCCACGTTTCAGAAGGCCAAAGCCGAACGGAAGTCGGTCAGCGAGATCAAGCAGATCCTGATCGACGAGAGCAAGGCGATCCACGACGAAGACATCGAATCGCAGCGGCTCATCGCACAATTCGGCGGCGAGCTGTTGAATGATCAGGACACGGTACTCACGCATTGCAATGCAGGAGCTCTCGCGACAGGTGGTGTTTGGGGGACGGCACTTGGCGTCATTCGCGGGGCGGTCGATCAGGGGAAGCATGTCGCCGTTATCGCGGATGAGACTCGGCCGTATCTTCAAGGTGCGCGTCTCACAGCTTGGGAGCTGATGCAGGACGATATCCCGGTTACGCTGATCACGGACAATATGTCAGGCCACGTGATGAAGAAAGGCCGCGTGCAGGCGGTCGTCGTCGGTTCTGACAGGATCGCGGCTAATGGTGATGTCGCCAACAAGATCGGTACATACATGGTCGCCGTTCTCGCGAAACGTCATGGCATTCCGTTCTACGTCGCTGCTCCGCTTTCAACTGTCGATCTCAATACCGCGACCGGCGACGATATCCCGATCGAAGAGCGCGACATCCGCGAGGTGACGCACGTAAAAGACATCCAGCTTGCGCCCGACGAAGCGACGGTTAGCAACTACGCGTTCGACGTAACTCCGAACGAACTCGTGACGGCGATCATTACCGAGAAGGGAGTCGCACGAGCGCCGTATGTCGAGAGTTTGAAGAAACAGTTCGGGGAATAGCGATCTATGGGGGCGTCCCGTGGATTGCAGAAAAACCTGTGTCTCTATAAGCTTGGGCAATGAAGCGATCATATCTCTACATTGCCCTTCTCGCCGCCCTATTCTGTCTGACAATTGAGGCTTCCGCTCAAACACCGCCGCGGGTTACGCCGATGACGCCGGATGTGGTGGATAAGTACGAGCAGATGCTGCCCTCTGCCGACTACGTGCGTCGCGAGTTGATGATCCCGATGCGCGACGGCGTGAAGCTCTTCACGATCGTGATGATGAAAAAGGGCGTTACAAAAGCGCCGATCCTCCTTTCTCGTACGCCATATAATGCGAGCGGCAGCACGGGCCGAAACAGCAGCCAACGCTTAGTCGACATCCTCGAGGTGATGGACACGGAGTTCGTCAACGGTGGCTACATACGCGTTTATCAGGACATTCGCGGGCTGTATGGTTCCGAGGGTGAATGGGTCATGAACCGTCCGATCGTCGGACCTTTGAACAAAACAGGCATAGACGAATCGACCGACGCGTACGACACGATCGATTGGCTCGTCAAAAACACGCCCGAGTCGAACGGCAGCGTTGGCGTCATTGGTTCGAGCTATCTCGGATTCACCGCGCTGATGACGCTTATCAACCCGCACCCGGCATTGAAGGCGGTGATCGCTCAGAGTCCGATGGTCGATGGCTGGATGGGCGACGATTGGTTCCACAACGGAGCGTTTCGCATAAGTTCGCTCGCCTATCCGCTTGGACTAGGATTTAACAAGGGCAAGGGCGGCGGATCATTCGCACTCGGCGAAGGTGACGAATACGAACGTTTTCTCAATGCCGGTTCGGTTGCAGACTTTGTCAGGACTGTAGGAGCGGAACACGTACCGGGCATCCGCAAGTTTATGGAGAATCCGGCGTATACGGATTTCTGGTCGCTTCAAGCCGTCGACAAATGGCTCACCGCGAGGCCGCATACCGTTCCGACAATGCTCGTGGTCGGCCAATGGGACCAGGAAGACAGTTACGGAGCGCCGGCTGTTTACCGTGCTCTTGAACCGAAGGATAGGAATAATAACCGTGTATCGCTGGTGATCGGCCCGTGGCGGCACTCCGGTTTTAATCACACCGGCTACGACCTCGGCGACTTGATATTTACCGGAGACACCGCCCGCGAATGGCGCGTTAAATACGCCAAACCGTTCTTCGATCATTGGCTCAATGGAGCTCCAGATCCGAAAACGCCGCCGGTGCTGACATACGAGACCGGCATTAACCAATGGAACGTCTCACCGCGTTGGCCGATGGGCACCGCAAAGCCGATCTATCTGGCGGCGGACGGCAAGGCGACCTTTGATAAACCAAGTACGTCCGGCAGTGAAGAATACATCAGCGATCCAGCAAAGCCGGTTCCGTTCATTCCGCGGCCGATAGATTCCGGCGATCCGATGCAGTGGAAGCCGTGGCTCGTTCACGATCAGCGCTTTGTCAGCGGACGTCCCGACGTAGCGGAATGGACGAGTGCTCCGCTAGAGAAAGGAGTGCACATAATGGGAGCACCGGAGGTGGAGCTTTTCGCCGCTACAACGGGCTCTGATAGCGATTGGGTTGTAAAACTCATCGATGTCTATCCGAACGACATTCCTGAGCCTGCTTCGCAGGGCGGCAAGCCGTCAATGGCGGGCTTCCAACTGCCGATCGGCATTGAGATATTCCGCGGCCGATATCTGAAGAGTTTTGCTCAACCGGCCGCCCTCACGCCCGGTAAAGTTGAGCACTACACCTGGAGCCTTCCCAACGTCGACCACGTTTTCCTTCCCGGCCATCGCATTCTGATCCAGGTCCAATCGACCCTGTTCCCGCTTTACGACCGTAATCCGCAAACCTTCGTGGAGAACATTATGTACGCAAGAAAAGCAGATTATAAAAAGGCAACGCAATCGATCTGGTTTGGCGGAGCCAACGCGAGTTCGGTTGTTTTGCCGATTGTACCGTAGGTTAGGTGGAAACGATTCCGATCCAGGTAGCCTCGACCCGTTCGGGGCTATTTTGCTTTTTTACAGGCGAAATGTTTTGATGAAAATACGAAGAAAACTATGTCGGAAATGTTCAAATTACCACCTTTAGACGTAGCTGAATACAAGCTCGACAATGGACTGCGTGTGGTCTTGAATCGCGACATGGCTGTGCCGGTCGTATCGATCGCCGTCTATTACGACGTCGGATCGCGAAACGAGCGCGAGGACCGCACCGGATTCGCTCATCTGTTCGAGCATATGATGTTCCAGGGCTCCGACAATATTCCGAAGGCCGGGCATTTTCAGCACATAATGAAGGCCGGCGGAACGATGAACGGCACGACGTCGAGCGAGCGTACAAATTACTACGAAACGCTGCCGGCGAATCAGCTTCCACTGGGGCTGTGGCTCGAGTCTGACCGAATGCGGTCGCTCGCCGTGACGCAAGAGAACCTCGACAACCAGCGCGAGGCAGTTAAGGAAGAAAAACGCCTACGTTACGACAATCAGCCGTATGGCCAGATCTTCGATCTGATCAACGAGATGATCTACAAGAACTTCGCGAACGCACATTCGACGATCGGTTCGATGGATCATCTCGACGCGGCGTCGGTCGAGGATGTACAGGAATTTTTCAAGATCTATTACGCCCCGAACAATGCGGTTCTTGTGATCTCGGGAGCATTTGATCCCGAAGAGGCCAAAGGACTTGTTGAGACGTATTTTGGTGACATTCCTTCGCAGCCGCTGCCGGCGGTCTTAGACGTGTCCGAGCCGACCGAGGTTGCGAACAATTACCGTGAGTGGGAAGACAAACTCGCTCCATTCCCGGCGTTCCTGCTCGGCTGGAAAATACCGCAACGCCGCACAGCCGAATCGCATGCCCTTTATCTCGCGGGCAAGCTTCTCTATGACGGCGACAGCTCGCGGCTTTATCAGAAGCTGGTGAAGGGCGAAGAATCGGTGATCCAGTTGTTCGGCTTTACTGACGAACGCCGCGGACCGTCGAGTATTTTTGTTGGAGCGATCCCGAAACCTGAAAAAGATCTGAGCAAGATCCGCGAGACGATCATGCACGAGATCCACGACCTCGCGACGAACGGACCGACGCCGGACGAGATGCAAAAACTGCACAATCAGCTCTTCAACGACTCGATCCGTATGCGCCAGTCGTCAATGTCTCGGGCGCAGCAGATCGCAGAATTTGCGCTGTACGATGGCGATCCGGCTCTGATCAATCAGGAGCTTGATGAGCTGCTGGCGATCACCCCCAACGCAATTCGAAATACGGTAGCGGAATTTCTCGATACTGAAAATCGAGCACTGCTCGACATTGTTCCCGCCGGTAAGGGTTAAGAAGATTTTACAATGGCAATTCAAAAGACAGCACCGGCACCGCTTGCACCGGTTCCATTCCAGATCCCGGCCGCATTTGAGACGACCCTTCCGAACGGCCTGCGTGTCGTGATCTTTGATGACGAACGCCTTCCGCTTGTGAGCTTCCGGTTGGCGTTTCTATCCGGCAACGCTCAAGATCCGAAAGGTCACAACGGCCTCACGTCGGCGATGGTCTCGATGATGACCGAGGGCACCGACGATTATTCCAGCCGGGAACTTGCCGAGAAGATCGAACGACTCGGAGCCGCTTTGAGCGTGTCTGCATCCGACGATTTCACGATCGTCTCAGCGTCGACGTTGTCGATGTACAGCGCGGACATTCTCGATCTGATGGCAGAGGTAGTTTTCCGTCCGACGTTCCCCGAGGATGAACTCGATCTCTATCGCCGAAACAGCATCGAGAACCTGAAGTATCAGCGGTCGCAGCCGAACTTCCTCGCGAACGAGCAGACATCGAGGATCCTGTACGGATCGCATCCGTATGCGGTGATCTCGCCAAAAGCTGCGGATGTCGAGAGCTTGAATCGGGGAGATCTGGTCAAACTCCACAAAGCGAGGTTGATCCCGAATAATGCCGTCCTTGTCGTTGTGGGAAATGTAGACCGCGACAAACTGCTAAAGAAGCTCGAAGGACATTTCGGTGAATGGTTGAAAGGGGAATTGCCGGCGGTGGACGATCCGGCGGTGCCGGCG
>DAIOWA010000211.1:0-5586 GCA_036758705.1 Pyrinomonadaceae bacterium
TGTGGCTTAATCCGGACGGAACGCGGACGCCATCGTCCGCCCGTTCACTCGCGGACGATGGCGTCCGCGTTCCGGCGACAGCGTCGCTCATTGTTATGCGACGGAAATTTGAGAAGTCGATCTCGTTTCCTTCGTAGATGATCTTCAACCCGCCGGTCGCTTTCCGGATCGACTCCTGCATCATCTGCTCGCAAAAATCCATCATCCCGTTCACGTCCATGTAGGCGCAGTAGAATTCGAGCATCGTGAACTCGGGGTTGTGCTTGAACGAGATCCCTTCGTTGCGGAAGTTACGGTTGAGTTCGTAGACCTTTTCGAAACCTCCGACGACGAGCCGCTTCAGGTAAAGCTCGGGGGCGATACGGGCGTAGAGGTCGATGTCGAGGGCGTTGTGGTGCGTGACGAACGGCTTCGCGGCTGCTCCAGTCGCCTTCGGCGTGAGCATCGGCGTCTCGACCTCGATATAGCCATGATCTTCGAGGTAGCGGCGGAGGCTTGAGATCACCTTTGCACGCGTCTCGAACACCTCGCGAGTCGTCATGCCATCGGTCTCGACTTGCAGACTCGATGCAATAAGATCGGCGTAACGCTGCCGCTGGCGGATCTCGGGATCGGCAATGCCGTGCATCTTGTCGGGCATCGGCATCATCGCCTTTGCTAGAAACTGCAGCTTCTCGACGTGGAGCGAAACCTCGCCGGTATTGGTGACGAACAGATATCCCTCGACGCCAACGAAATCGCCGTGGTCGATTAGTTTCCAGGCGGTCCATCCGTTCTCAGGATCGACGGTGTTTTTCGCATCGTTCTTAATTAGGCTGAACCCGCCTTTCTTGTCGCAATAGATCTGAAATTTTCCGATCCCGTCTGTCAGATGAACGAAATTCCCACGCGGCGGAGTCGTGAGGCGGCCCGCGATCCGAACGGTCCCGAGAGCTTTGAGATGTTCGTTGAGCTTATCCTTTGCCTCCGCGGGCGGCCGTTCGCCTTCTTTCAACGACGCCTTGATCGCCGCCATCTCATCGCCCGCCGCAACAACAGGTGGAAAACTCAGCAGGCTCGTGATCGTGTCCTGCGAACCGCTGATGCTTGAACGGCCAAACTTGTTCGGGTACACGTTTCCGACAAGCTCGCGCAATTTATCCAGGTGCTCGCGGCGAGCCTCGGTCTGGTCATTCTGCTCAACAATCTCTTCGAATTCCGGAATGGTCATAAGTGGAACGCGGACGCCTCGTCCGCTCTCGTTTCAGATACGGAATCCCTGATTATAGGAAAACCGCTCCGAATGCGGCAAATATCAAATTGATATGGCACAATACAGAAAACCGCATACGAACGAGAGCCCTCCATCTCGCGTTCGTGGCGGATATCTGTGTTTATGCGTAACGGGGACGACATTTCAGAATTCGACAATTTGCAGCGAGCCGTCGATCGGGGCGAACGTGTGATCGCTCTCGACGGACTGACTTCCACTGCCGCGAAGGCGTACGTTCTCTCGCAACTCAAGGCCGCGGGAAAGACGATCGTCGTTGTGACGGACACGAACGCATTGCTCGACGATTGGAAAAGTGACCTGGAGTTTTGGCTCGATTGCCCCGGTTCGAGTGTCAGAAACTCCGCAATCCGCGATCCGCAATCCGCAGTTATCTCGCTGCCGTCGTTCGAAACCGATGTCTACTCCGGCAGTTCGCCGCACGCCGAGACGCTGGAGCGGAGGGCCTTGTCGTTATGGCATTTGGCTCAGGGACATCCGTCGTTTGTCGTGCTTTCTGCTCGATCGCTTATCAGTCGAACTGTGGATCCGCAAGAGGTTCAGGATCTCGGAGCCCGGCTTAAGGTGGATAAAGATTTCTCGCCGGACGACCTCGTAGAACGGCTTGCGGCGAGCGGATACGTTCGCGAAGATCCGATCGGCGGTGTCGGCCAGTTTTCGGTTCGCGGCGGGATCATTGATGTATGGTCGCCCGATTCTGAATTGCCAGTACGCGTCGAATTCTTTGGAGACACGGTTGATTCGATCCGCATCTTCGACCCCGAAACACAGCTTTCGACCGATCGCCTAAAGGAAACGTCGATCGCGCCGATGCGGGAGTTTGCGGCTACGGATAAGGATTTTCGCGATTGGGCATTCTTCGCCGAGGAGCGATTCGCGTCCGAATCCGTCGCCCGTTCGCTTCGAGACCGCACGGAATTTGCCGAAGAAGGCGAATCGTTCACCGGCTGGGAATTCCTGATGCCGCTGGTGAAACCCCTGAAGGCGACGGTTTTCGATTATCTGAAAGATCCGGTCTTTGTTATCGATGAGCCGACCATCGTCGAGAATTCTCTTGCATCACTCTATGACAATCTGAAGCGTCGCTTTGCATCGCTCAGCGAAACCGCCGAGATCGGGCTTGAGCCGAAGGAGCTGCTTCTTGGGGCTGACGAAATCCGTGAGCGACTCGTGAATTCACGACGAATCGAGATAAGAGCGTTGGGTAAAACGGCAGCGGCGATGGACGAAGACTTTGCTCTGGCCGATGGGCCTCAGATAAAATCGACGCTCCCGATCCGCTCGGTCGATCCGATATTTCTATTCTCCGCTGCCGAGAAATCCGTCGACATTCCGATCCAATCACGATCGACGCGCAATTTTCACGGAAACTTTGCCGACTTCGCTTCTCATATCGCCTCTCAAAAAAGTCCGTTGATAGTCGCGGAAACGCCGGGTATCGCGGAACGCCTTGAGGAGATCGTCCGCGAATTTGATGTGCCGCTGACGTCCGAATCGATCAAGGTCGGGCGGCTGAGCAGCGGTTTTGAATTGCCGGCGGCCGGACTCGTCGTTTTTACTGAGTCGGATATTTTCGGCGAGACGGTGTCGACGTCGAGGGAAGGCTCACCTTCGACGCAGCCCAGGTCGAAAAAGCCTCGATTTGGAGCTTTCATCTCTGATTTCCGCGATCTGAAACCGGGCGATTACGTCGTTCACGTAGATCATGGACTCGGCAAGTTTGAAGGGCTTCAGACCATCTCGTCTCAAGGTGCTGAGCGTGAATTCATGCTCCTCATCTACGCCGACGATGCAAAGCTCTTCGTTCCCGTCGAGCGGCTTGATCTTGTTTCGCGATACTCGTCCGGTGAAGCTACGTCACCGACCATCGATCGTCTCGGCGGGCTCGGCTGGCAGAAGACAAAGGCGAAGGCCAAGCGGGCGATGCGTGATATGGCGGACGAGCTTCTCAAGCTCTACGCCGAACGCAAGCTCGTCCAAGGTTATGCATTCTCGCCCGATGCACCGTGGCAGCACGAATTTGAAGATGCATTTCCTTACGACCTGACAGTCGATCAATCGAAAGCGATCGAGGATGTAAAAGAGGATATGGAAACGGCTCGTCCCATGGATCGTTTGATCATCGGCGATGTAGGCTACGGCAAGACCGAGGTCGCGATGCGAGCCGCATTTAAAGCCGTGATGGACGGCAAGCAGGTCGCGGTCCTCACGCCAACGACGATCCTCGCGTATCAGCATTTCGAATCATTCCGAAAACGCTTCGCGGCCTTCCCGGCGAAGATCGATCTTCTCTCGCGATTCCGAAGTTCAAAGGAGCAGAAGTTGGTCGTAGATGCCGCAGAAAAAGGCGATGTCGATGTCGTGGTCGGCACGCATCGGATCCTTTCAATCGATGTGAAACTGCCGAAACTTGGCCTTGTCGTGGTCGATGAAGAGCAGCGATTCGGCGTCGCCCATAAGGAGAAGCTCAAGCAACTCAAAAAGAAGGTCGATGTGCTCACGCTGTCGGCAACGCCGATCCCGCGAACGCTGAATATGTCGATGCTCGGAATGCGTGACCTGTCGATCATCGAAACGCCGCCGCGAGACCGGCTTGCGATCAATACTCAGGTGGTGCAGTTTTCGGAGAGCGTGATCCGCTCCGCTGTTGAACTCGAACTCTCGCGAAATGGACAAGTGTTCTTCATTCACAACCGCGTCGAAACCATCGAAGCTATCGCCGCACTCGTCCAGAATATCGTGCCTAACGCTCGGATCGCGATCGGCCACGGAAAGATGAACGAAAAAGAAATGGAGCAAGTGATGCTCGATTTCATCGACTACAAATACGACGTTCTTGTCGCCACGACGATCATCGAAAACGGCATCGACATTCCGCGTGCGAACACGATCATCATCAATCGAGCGGATAACTACGGCCTCTCGCAGCTTTATCAGCTTCGTGGACGCGTCGGCCGCTCCAATCGGCGGGCGTATGCATATTTGCTGATCCCGAGCGAGATCGAGCTGACACCGATCGCACGTCGGCGGCTGTCGGCGATCCGCGAATTCTCCGATCTCGGTGCGGGGTTTCGTATCGCCGCCCTCGACCTCGAACTTCGCGGTGCGGGAAATATTCTCGGCGGGCAGCAGTCAGGACATCTCGATGCACTCGGATTCGATCTGTATACAAAGATGCTCGAGCGGACGATCGGCGAGCTTCGCGGCGAAGAGATCGCCGACGAGACGAGCGTCTCGATCAACCTCGGCGTCGATGTCTCGATCCCGAAAGATTACATCGTCGAGGCCAGCCAGCGACTTCGAACATACAAGCGTATTTCTTCAGCCGAATCCGACGAAGCCCTGTCGCAGATCCACGCCGAGATCGAGGATCGTTATGGACGAGTGCCTGACTCTGTCAATGCACTGTTTGAATACGGACGGCTGAGAAAGGCAGCGGAGCGAATCGGCATTGTGTCGGTCGATCGAGTCGGCGAAACGCTCGCGATCAAACTCAGTGAAAATGCCCGTGTCGAGCCCGAGAAATTGCTCGGATTTATCTCCGAAAGCGAAGACCGCTCGTTCTCGCCCAGCGGGATCCTTCGTGTAGAAATCGAGCGCGAGCCGATAACGACGGCGATCGACGTTCTGCGTACGATCAGTAAATAGACTCTCGGTACGGGATTCTCGGCTTGAAAACTGGTATTATTCGGGTTTGTTTTGGATCGATCTTTTTGTGTGAAGGGCGAACGAACTATCTGCCGCCCAATAGCATCAAAACCTCGACTCATAAGCCACTTGTGGAGCTTTTTCATGAAGAATTTCGCAATCTTGTCAGTGTTTTTCCTTGCCTTCGTATTTGCCATCCCGGCCGTTTCCGCTCAGGAGTCGGAAGAACGGGTCGTCGACGAGGTCGTTGCCCAAGTAAATGATGGCGTCATTACACTTTCCCGCGTGAAACGGGAGATGAAGTCGATCGTCGATGCCGAAGTACAGCAGGGGAAAAAACGTGAAGAAGTTCAAAAGGCGATCGATGAAAAGCAAGGTGAGCTGATCGCAAACCTGATCAACGAGGAGCTTCTCGTTCAAAAGGCGAAGGAACTCGGGATGGACGCGGACGTTGAGAACGCCATCAATCAGCGATTTGTCGAGATAATGAAGGAGAACAACGTAAAGACCATTGAAGCGCTCTACGAGCAGATGCGTGGCCAGAACGTCGATCCGCAGGAGATCCGCGAGATGTGGCGGAAGCAGATCATTCGCGAGCGCGTTATTCAGCGCGAGGTGCAGTCACGTACGTATTGGGAAGCTAATGCAACCCAACTCAAAGAGTATTT
>DAIOWA010000212.1:0-5565 GCA_036758705.1 Pyrinomonadaceae bacterium
TGATACCGACGATCATCCGGATCGTCGTCGTCTTCCCTGCCCCGTTCGGGCCGAGGAATCCGAAAACGCGACCGGCCCGCACATCAAAGCTCAAGTCTTCGACGGCGGTGAAATCACCGAACCGCTTGGTGATATTTGAGACTCTTAAGGAGACGTCGGAATCGAGAGTTTCGGGCATTCGACTCTATTTTGGGTTCAGGGAACAACAAATGCAATCACGCCCGTACTCGGTTTGACGGTTATCCTATTTGTTCGTGTATAGTTGCGGTTGGTTGAGCGACTATGGAGATCTTCGTTTACCGCACCGGTGCACACAAGGTCGAGGAGGGGTTCACGGTCAAGGAACTGCCCGAACTTCTCAACGATAAATCAAACCTTATATGGGTCGATCTTCGAGGTGAGACAGCGGAAGAGATCGAGCAGACAAAGTACGTTCTGCTTGATATCTTTAACTTTCATCCGCTTACGGTCGAAGACTGCATCGAAACGCGCAATCAGCCAAAGGTCGAGGCGTTCCCGAGCTATATCTATTTCATCGTCCACGGCATCAAACCAGGCGAGACCGCTCCCACAAATTTTGTTACGAAAGAGCTGGACGGATATCTCGGCGAAAATTACGTTGTCACCTATCATACGCAACGTTTTCGCAGCATTAAAGCCGTTAAAACCCAGATCCGTTCAAGCCATTTTTCCTGCAGCCGCGGCCCGGCGTATCTGCTTCACCAGATCCTGGATCAGATAGTCGATCTTTATATGCCTATCGTCGACGATTTTGATGAGGCAATCAATGAACTTGAGGACCGGGTCTTCGATATGAAGAAATCGGGCACTGCGATCCTTGAAGAAGTAATGGACCTGCGGCGCAGCGTGGCGAGATTGAGAAGGATCTCAGCCCGACAGTTAATAGTCTTGTACCGCATCTCACACGGCGAGTTTCCGCAGATCCCGGATCACATTCTTCCGTTCTTCCGCGACGTTTACGACCACCTTCAGCGGATCTCGGACCTATCTGACAGCTATCGTGACCTCGTTAGCGGACTTTTCGAGATCCATTTCGCGGTGGTCTCGAACCGTACAAATGACGTGATGAAAACGCTCGCCGTGCTGTCGGCGATAATGCTCCCCTTATCTCTGATCGCGGGTATCTATGGAATGAATTTCGAGAATATGCCGGAGCTAAAAACGGGATATGGTTACTTCCTGACGCTCGGTGCAATGGCCCTGGTTGCAATTCTGCTACTCATCTATTTCTGGCGGCGTGGATGGATATTTCAGCGGGATTCGATCGATGAGTTGAACGCGAAACCAAAGGCGGACGAACACGATATGTCTTAGATCGAATCGAGCAGGTGCTCAACCTGCAGATCCCCGAACCCATAAACGCCTGCGCGTTTCCTGAACTCCGGGAACACTTCGTCGATAGTCGATAGACCTTCGGACCGTATCTCACGAACGATCTGCAGCGGGCGCGAATCGATCTCGGAACCCGCCTCCGCAACTTCCTTTAGGAAAGGCATCGATGGCGACCGGTAATCCGAAAGCTTCCGAAGAGTTGAGCCCTCCCGACGACGGAACGCGTTCCACAATTCGGCTCCGTGGTTTAGATCATCTTGAGAGATCGCCGTTCGCGATTCGAACGCGGCGGAAAGTTCGTCGGCGCGATGCTCTCCAAAACCCTTCCATACGTCGTCAGGTTCAAGATTGAACGGCGCGACGCGATACACCGTCGCTCCGGAATCCTTCAGTTCGCTGAGGCAATACCAGAAATTGGCGCTGCAAAAGAGTTCGAATTCAAACCAAAGATTGACCTCATCATCCTCGCCGATATCGGAGATCCGCAATATTTCATCGGCTACTTTCTCGTGATATGAGATCTCGTCCTCCGCGTATGCGCTGAGAACGAAGTGCGCCCGTTGATCCCAGAATTCGTTGACGTCGACCGCGTCTATCGGGCCCGTAACAAACGCTTCGCGAAAGACGATCAACTCGCCGGGAATCCCGGTTTTGCGAAAATCCTCGACCTGAGCATCGCCCGGTAAAACGTGATAGATCATATCGAAAGACTAACGGCGTAGATAACCGCAAGGCAAATTCCGCCGTAGACGCCTGCAACAAGATCGTCGGCACAAACACCGAGACCGCCTTCAAGAACCTGCAGATCGTCGATGGGATAGGGTTTCCAGATATCAAATAGGCGAAAGAGGAGAAAACCCGAAAGAACAAGGGGCCAGGAGAGACCAAACGGTACGAAGAGAAATGTGACAAGTTGTCCCATTACCTCATCGACAACAGCCTCCGACGGATCCGAATCGCCGAGAAGAGCGAGCGAACGATTCGAGGCCCAAATACCAAGGAAACAAAACGCGGCTAACACGACAATGAAGAACAGTCTCGCGACTGCATTGATGAACCGCATATCGATGTGCGGCGACCATTCAGCCACCCAAAAGGCGTCCTGTGACGCCGCCCCAAGATAGATCGCCACTCCGACCATCGATCCCCACGTACCGGGAGCGAGCGGTAAATAGCCGACGCCGAACGTCGTTACTGCCAGCGAAAGGTAGTCGAGAAGGCCTTTAGGTTTTCGGCGTTCGATCTCTCGTTTCATAAAATGCAGAGGCCCGCACGTTAGTTAGGGCGTAACATCCAAGTTCATAGTTTAGCCCTTGCTAACGCGCGGGCTTCCGCAATCAAAATTCTATCCCTTGCTGGGCGTAAATCCCGGCGTGGAACGGGTGCTTGATCTCGGTCATTTCGGTTACGAGATCGGCGGCTTCGACGAGTTCAGCAGGAGCATTGCGGCCGGTGGCGATGATGTGCAGATGCGGCTGTTTTGTACGCACGTCTTTTATCTCATCAAGCACCTTGTTCACGTCGAGGAACTTGTAGTCGAGTACGTAAACTAACTCGTCAAATACCAACAGCTCGTAGTCTTCGCTCCGCATCTTCTCAACACAGAGAGCCCAAGTTTCTTCGCTCGTCTTTATATCCTGCGTCTTGTCGTTGGTGTCCCAGGTAAAGCCGTCGCCCATCGTGTGGATCTCGATGCCGAGCTTTTCGAGCGATTCGTGCTCGCCGTATCGGTCGGTCCTGGACTTCATAAACTGGACCATGCAGCACTTCAACCCGCGGCCGGCAGCCCGGACGAGGACGCCTATCGCCGCCGTCGTCTTGCCCTTACCGTCACCGGTATTGACCATCAGCAAGCCCTTCGTGTTCTCGCGATAGTCCTCGCGACGCCACTTGTATCTCTTTTCTTTGGTTTCCGAGCCTTCAGACATCCTTGATAAATTTCCCTACAAGCGCCTCTCGCCGATCTTCAAAGCCAACCTTTGGAAAGCAAAAAACGTTAGCCATCTCGCTGCGGGTAAACCGATCGAAAGGTATCAAAGTCCCTTTGATTTCGTCGGCCTTGTAAAACAAATATGCAGCCTGACTCTCGATCAGATCGAGCAGATCATTTGGCGTGTATCCAAACCCACGATCAAGTTCGGCGGACATCTCGATCATCATGATCGGCGGACGGCTTTGTGTAAAAAGCGATGCCGCGCCCTGGAAGAAAAGAAGTTCTGCTCCTTCGATATCCGCCTTCACAAAATCCACCTCGCGATCGGGCAGATTACTGCGGCGGTATTCGTCAAATGTCGTCATCTGGCAAACTACCGGCACGGCGTCGGCTCGTCCGAGATCTGACATGGAAGAATAACCATGGCCAAGGGCGGGAAAGGTATTTATTGTTATCTCTTTTTCTTCCTCGCCGAGAGCGAGATTATTTATTTGCAGTTTGCTGTCAGGACCAAGCAGCGACGCATTCTCCGTCAATTGTCGAAAGGTTGCGGGTACGGGTTCGAAAGCATGAACCTCTCCCGACGCTCCAACAATGTGGCTGAAGAGAAGTGAATACCAGCCAAAATTTGCGCCAACATCGAGACAAGTATCTCCGGGCCGGAGGACGGCAGCTACAACCGCGCTAAGGCCTGGTTCGTACTCACCAAGAAAGTATGTCGAATCATTAACGTTTTTCGAGTATGTAATGACTAAGGGGAAACCGAACTTTGTGAGAATTCTTTCCCGACGCGGAATATTCGCACACAGATTGTGGGCGGCTTGGAATATTCGACCGCGTCCGCGTTTTATCGGTGTATTGGATGTGTAAAAACGAACCGATCTCAAGATAAAAGATTCGAGAGAATTTCTTAATTCGCTCTTCCCAGCAGAGACCTTTTCGTCGGCTTTCATATACCCGGATCCACCTAGAAAACGTCAGGAGCAACGGTAATATCTCCGGCGGCGATCGCTTCGGCCATTTCGACGGCATCACGAACTGCTTCGACTAACTCCTCTTCTTTTTCGTTCCAGTCGCCCTCGATGCGGAGCCCGGCAGCATTTCGATGGCCGCCGCCGCCCCAGCGCTCGGCGACCTTGGCAACATTGATATCACCCTTCGACCGCAAGCTGACACGATAGGCGTTGTTGCCGATCTCGCGCATATAGACGCAGGCGAGAATGTCGCGGGCGGCAAGCGGGATATTCACGAATCCATTATTGTCGCCATCGACCGCCTCGGCCTCTTCGCGCATCTTGAGCGTCTGACGAAGGCTAGCAACTTTGCCGCTTTCATCGCGTTTTACGGTCGACATCACCTGGCGCATAAGTTCGATTCGTGACCAGGGATAGTTATTATAAACAGCCTCGGATATCTCTGCTGGTTTCGCTCCGGCCTTGATCAACTCGGAAGCAACCTTAAGCGTGCGGTCAGTGGTGTTGGAAAAATGGAAAGAGCCGGTGTCAGTAACCAGCGCCATATAAACGCATTCGGCGATCTCGCGGGTAACTCGGCCGCCGATGGCCTTGACGAGGTTATAGATCATCTCACCGACGGCCGACGCGGTCGAGTCGATCCAATTTACCGTACCGAAATGTTCACTTGTGGCGTGGTGATCGATGTTGACCGTGAACTGATCCTCAAGGCCGGCGATACCCGGACGCTGAAGGTCAGAGCATCCGATGACGAAGATCGCGTCGTAATCATTGTCGATCCGCTCGACGTCGCGAACCTGATCCGCTCCGGGCAGGCTTTGATACGCCAGAGGTATGTCGCCCCGAACAACGACCTCAGCAGATTTACCAAGCGACCGGAGCAGCCAGCAAAGGCCTAGCGACGATCCGACACCGTCTCCATCGGGTTTGATGTGAGTGGTAATAGCAAAATTCTGCTTATTTTCAATTAACTCAACTACTTGACTTAACACGTCTTAAAGGGAGGAAGGCGGAAGGATGAAGGCTGAAACCGAACAACGGTTTCAAATTTCATCCTTCATCCTTCATCCTTCATCCTCTTCTGATTCTTCGCCCTCGATCGTTATTCCGCTAAGAAGCTGGTTGACCCGGGCGGCGTTCTCTTCGGCCGTGTCACGAGCAAAGTGCAGGTGCGGTACGTGCCGAAGACTTAAATTCATCGCGACCTGTTGGCGTACGAACACGGTCGCATTCTGCAGAGCCTTCATCGCCGCTGCGACCTCCGGCTCATCACCTTGCACGAGTACGAAGACCTTGGCGTCGCGA
>DAIOWA010000213.1:0-5549 GCA_036758705.1 Pyrinomonadaceae bacterium
ATGCGCGCAATGCAGCCAGCTGAAATATCGGCGGGTTCGAGAGTTGCCATCCCTCGGCACCAGGCAGCGGATCGAAGTCGGGACCCATCAGGAATCGTGTTTGCTTATTGTGTCCCCACCAACCCGCGAATCGCGGCAGGTCGAACGTGTTGGCATGCCGTTCGTGAACAAATGCTCCCGCGATCCCGCCCGGCCCGGCATTGAGATATTTGTACGAGCACCACACGGCGAAGTCGACGTCCCAATCGTGCAGTCGCAGGTCGAGATTTCCGGCGGCGTGCGCGAGATCGAACCCGACGATGGCGCCGACTCGGTGTCCGGCTTCGGTGATCGCCTTCATATCGAACGCCTGACCCGTGTAATAGTTCACGCCGCCCATCATCACGAGTGCGATCTCCTCGCCATGCCGCTCGATGGTTTCAATGATGTCCTCGGTGCGAAGGGTGGATTCACCGTCGCGAGGTGTGAGTTCGATCAGATCTTCCCGGCCGGAGCGGTGAAATATCAGCTGTGACTCGACCGCGTACTGATCGCTGGGGAACGCTCCCTTTTCGATGACGATCTTTCGGCGACCACCCGATGGCCGATAGAACGACACCATCATCAGGTGCAGGTTGACGGTCAGCGAATTCATCACCACGGTCTCGCTAGGCAGAGATCCGACAACGCGTGCCATCGGCTCCGTGACGAATTCGTGATAAGGCAGCCACGGATGGCGGGCGTGGAGATGTCCCTCGACACCGAGCGTTGCCCAATCTTCCAACTCTTCTTCTATATATTTGCGAGTCGTCTTCGGCTGAAGCCCGAGAGAGTTCCCGGTGAGATAAATTACGTCGCGGCCGTCGGGCGACTTCGGGATATGGAATCGCGATCTGAAATTCTGAACGTGATTTACAGAATTCAGGGACGAACCGTTTACTATTTTATCAGCGTAAGTATCTGTAGCCATTACACTTATCGAAAAACTGCAGGTAAAAATACGGAAATGTGCCAAGGGCGTGGGAACCCTTTTAGCGTCCGAAACGTCTGTGCACATGGACCGTCAATCATTTCTATTAGGGTCCGTACGTACCATCGGCGTCCCGAGTGTGAACGCCATTCCATTCATATGAATTAAGGAGACATCATGAAAAAGATCATTCAAATCGTATCATTCCTCGCCCTTGTTTTCGTTATCGCCGGTGCGGATGTTCAGGCCCAGCGAACTTCCAAGATCGATGCCAACATTCCGTATGATTTTGCGATCGGAGGTCAGCAGTTTGAAGCCGGCAAATATGTTCTGCGCGTGCGGCGTTCCAATAGCGGCGCCAGTGTTGCGGAGCTTCGCGACTCGCAGCATCGCGTCGTTTATGAAGGGTTCCTGCTTGATAACGGCAATACCGGAAACGGTAAAGCGAATCTCGTATTCGATCGCAGCGGATCAGTCGCCCGGCTAAGTCAGATCCGCACCGGTGACCAGGGATTCTCGATCAACGAGAAGGAAGAATACAATCGCGCCGTAAACGTCGCAGCAAAGAAGAAGGGAAAGGACAAAGACCGCGAAACGAAGAACTAAGACATTCCCTGCGGCAGATCGAACGGAGACGGTGAGACATAACTCCGTCTCCGTTTCTCGAATGCCTCATGAATCGGCCAGAGCGGCGATCAAACCAAACGTTAAGCTGTTAATGCCGCAAAAATATTCATGTCGAGTTTCAGCCAGTTCAAGGCCGAGCCGCTGAGAAGCATTTCTTTGCTCCGATCGTCGTATGGCATTGAGCCAATGAGTTTCCCGGGCTCGAGTTCGCCAAGTGGAAATGGATAGTCCGTCCCAAGCATCACACGATCAGGCCCGACAAGGGCAATCAGGTAATCGAGAACAGCCGGTTCGTGCACGAGCGAATCGAAGTACAACTTGTCGAGATATTTTCGCGGGCCTTGCGAATCGCCGGGGAATAGGTCGGGCCGCACGTTGAAACCGTGTTCTATGCGCCCGATGGTTGCGGGAAATGCTCCGCCGCCGTGCGCGAAACATATACGAAGGTCGGGCAGTTTTTCAAGCACACCCGAAAAGATCAGCGAACAGATCGCACGTGAAGCCTCCGCAGGCATGCCGACCAGCCACGGCAGCCAATATTTCTGCATATCGGCCTCGCCCATCATCTCCCATGGATGCACGAATACTGCCATATCCTGCTCGACGCAGGCGGCGAAAAAATCGAGGAATTGCGGTTCGCTAAGATTAAGCTGGTTCACGTTCGTGCCGATCTGAACGCCTTTCAAGCCTATCTGTTTACATCGTTCGAGTTCCTTAACGGCAAGCGAAACATCCTGCAACGGAACGGTGCCAAGGCCGACAAATCTGAGCGGGAATTCGGTTGCGATATCGGCGATGTGGTCGTTCAGGAACTTTGCGATCTCTAGGCCATCATCCGGTTTCGTCCAATAGCTGAACATCACGGGTACGGTCGAGAGTACCTGCACGCCGATTCCCGCGGCATCCATTTCTTCGATCCGCGTTGCGGGATCCCAACAGTTTGCTTCGATGTCGCGGAACTGTTTTCCGTCGTCGCGAACCATTCGAGCGCAGCATGGCTTGTAATGGTCGAGCGTAATAAAGCCGCCATAGCCGAACCGGTCTTTCCAGTCCGGGATGTTCTTCGGAAGTATGTGTGTGTGAACGTCTATTCGCAGCATTTGAGACTATTTGGCTTCCGCCTTCAACAGCAGCGGATTGGGCTGGGGAGCGCTAACTCGCACAAGAGTGTTCTGGTCGATGTGGTTGAACGGAGAGCTGTCGCCGCGAGGTTCCAGAACGGTCGTGTATTCATACGACCAACTGTCTTCCGAAAGGATCTTGATCTTGCAGCGAAACTCCGGCGTTCTGAAGGCTTCTTCAAGAAACGGATTTGAACAGATCCCGTTTACCACGGATCCGCGCTTGGCGATCAACTCAAACTCCGTCGCGTCGGGCTCCGCCGTGCCCATCGCCATTGCTATCTGTCCGCGCGGAATCGCGAGCGTTTGAATTACTGTTTTGGTTTCGGGTTCCCAGAGAAAATATCCAACCTGATCGTGGAACGTCGCTTCTTCTTCGGGGTTATTGATGAACTGATGATAACGCAGGCCATAAAACAATTGCGGGCCGTTCAACTGACGGTCGATCACGGTCATTTCGATCGTCTCGGTATAGCCATTGTATTCAGGTCCGTCGGCCTTGGGGTTAACATCGCTTCCGGCCAGGCCCTTCCAGGTTCCGGCCATTGGCTGCAACGGCCCAAGATTACTCAACGTATCTGCCTCTGCGGCCGGAGATTCGGTGTAAATGTCGCTCGGGTAAACGTGTTTCGCCATAAGTAAACGGGCCCGTGGCCTGATCGATCCGGGTTTAGAATCCGTAGGATCGACTGCGCTATAACATCTGCCGCGGTGCAGGGTACAAGCTTCGATTCTAATCAATAGACGATGGAGTTACGAATGCTGCAATGGAAGCGGGCGTCGGAGCCTGATAGAATTGGGTGAAAACATTCGATCACGTTCCACAGGAGAAAAATTGTGAAGAGAAACGGTACCATTCGTTGGTTTCTGACGGGAGTTTTTGCGGTGTGTCTGACGGCAGCGGTTTTTGGCCAGCCACCGGCGGCACAGGATGCAGAGACCCGAGCCAAGCGGAATGCGATCGAGGCCGAGCTGCAGTCGATCGCCGTGGTCGAGCGCAAGGTGATGGTCACGATGCGTGACGGCAAGCGAATGCAGGCCGATGTTTACCGGCCGAAAGGCGACAGCAAATATCCGATCATATTTTCGCGAACGCCTTACAACTTCAACTGGTGGGATGTTCGGCTCGGTGCTCCGCGCGATATGACGACGGTTCTCGACGCGATCAAACGCGGATACGCTTACGTCATTATGAACGAACGCGGACGGTTCTTTTCGGAAGGGAATTACGACATCCTCGGACCCCCAACGACCGACGGCGATGATGCACTCGCGTGGATGTCGTCTCAGGCGTGGTCGAACAAGAAGGTCGGTACGATCGGATGTTCATCTACCGCGGAGTGGCAGATGGCGGTTGCAGCTCGCGGCAATCCGGCGTTCACGACGATGATCGCTCAAGGTTTTGGAGCCGGTGTCGGACGCGTCGGGCCGTACTACGAGCAGGGAAATTGGTACCGCGGCGGTGCGGTGCAGATGTTGTTCATCGCGTGGCTTTACGGCCAACAGAATCAGATCCGGCCGATGTTTGCACCCGGGACGACGCAGGAGGAATTGATCCGAGCGTCGAAATCATTCGATCTTTCTCAGCAGGCTCCTCAGGTAGATTGGTCCGAAGCGTTGAGACATCTGCCCGTCAAGGATATCTTCACCGCCGTCGATGGGCCGCGCGGCATCTTTGCTGACGAAATGCCTGTTCCGACAGGCGGGGCGATGATCAAGCGAACACCGAACGATCCTGCGTGGTACAAGGGCGGCCTCTGGCACGACAATATGAAGATCAACATTCCGGGCTTCTATTTTATGTCGTGGTACGACGTATCGACCGGGCCGAACCTCGCGATGTACAACCAAATCCGCAAGACGGCGGACAAGGATGTCGCGGACAAGCAGTACGCGGTGATCGCTCCGACCCTTCATTGCAGCTATACGCGAGCGACCGAGAATACCGTCGTCGGCGAGCGAAGCATGGGCGATGCCCGGCTGGACTACAACAAGATGACCTACGACTGGTTCGACCATTTTCTGAAGGGCGAGCAGAACGACATTCTCAAGCGGCCGAAGGTTCAGTACTTCACGATGGGATCGAACAAATGGCAGTCGTCCGAGCAATGGCCGCCGGTCGGTGCCGAGCCGATGAAGTTCTATCTATCAAGCGGTGGAAAAGCTAACAGCGGCAGCGGCGACGGCAAACTGATCGCGGCGGCTCCGGCGAGCGATGCTCCGGACAGATTCAAATACGATCCGATGGATCCGGTTCCTTCGTATGGCGGCAACGTCTGCTGTACGGGCAATGCCGTCCGCGGCGGGTCGTTTGACCAGAGCAAGATGGAGGAACGGCAGGACATTCTGGTCTATTCCACCGATCCGCTGACCGAGGGAGTCGAACTGAGCGGGCCGATCGACGTGACGCTTTACGTTTCGTCGGATGCCAAGGATACAGACTTCACAGTTAAGTTGATCGACGTTGACGAAACAGGCAAGGCGTGGAATCTGGACGAGACGATCCAGCGAATGCGATATCGCGACGGCTACGACAAACCGATGGTTTGGATGGAGTCGGGCAAGGTATACCGCGTCAAGTTCTCGCCGATGAACACGAGCAATTACTTTGCCGCGGGTCACCGCATTCGGATCGAAATATCAAGTAGCAATTTCCCTAGATTCGACCGGAATATGAACACCGGCGGCGACAATTTCAGCGAAACGAAAGGCGTCATCGCAAATAACGCCGTGCATCATTCGAAGCAGTATCCGTCGGAGATCGTGATATCGGTTGTGAGGAAGAGGTAACAACCGGAGGGATGAAATTGAAGGGCAGATGTTATAACCCTAGGTCAAACTTTCTCCAAACT
>DAIOWA010000214.1:0-5545 GCA_036758705.1 Pyrinomonadaceae bacterium
CATTTAGATCGCCTTGATCGTATCGCCGCACCGACGGCGAAACTCCTCCCAGTCTTCCCGACGCGCGTCCTGCGAGCCGTACCAATGACGTTCGAACGATCCCGTAAGCCCGTTCATCTCGTTGTATATCTCACGCCGACTGCGAACATCGCGAAGATAGTCGCGATTGGTCTTGTGCCGCGCGAGCCCGATCAGCTTTCGATCGCTCATCTCGCAGAGCAACGCCACATAACCCTTGCGGATCGCCCCACGCAGATCGCCCTCGCGTGCCAGCCGTTCGGCATCCCCAAACAGGTCTGACGCCGATACGTCATCAGCGATCGTCTCGCCGAGAATGACGCGGTCTTCTTTTTCTCCTTTAGCCTTTCGACGAAACCTCGGCACGAAAAGCGGCACGAGCTTGTATGCAAGAAAGCCAAGCAGCAGAAGGATCAAACCGATCAATATGTATTGCGTTACGGAAACCGCACCGCTCAGATCGGGAGCCGTTCCCATCCCAAACTTCGGAAGTATGCTCTCAAGCCATTCGAAAAACTGTCTCAGCAGCCGAGACATCAGACTTTCTTCCGGCGGCTTAACCTCGGGCTTCTGATATTCCGGCCGGCTAAGTATCTCCGAGAGCTTTCGCTTGTCTTCGTCCTTTGACCGATCCGCCGCTTGCGCCGCCTGCAGCTTATCCAACTCCGCCGAGATGCCCGCGAGCCTTTCATCGATCTCGTTCAGGATCTCAGCGCGTTTCGTCAGATCAGTCTGCTCCTCCGCTGCCTTTAATCGATCGATCAGCCACTGATTGTTGGTTTCGATCTCTCCGTTCGGCGTAACAAGCTTTTCACTAGCGGGTAAATTCTTGCGAACGCCCGCAAAGACTTCAGCGTTCGGCGGATTCGGCTCCTCGCCCTCTTCCTCGGCGGCGACATTCGCCAACAGATCTTGAATCTCAGCTCGGGCAGCGTGGACCCGCTTCTGATAGTCGACAACCTCCGCTGCCATCACGAAAGACGCGAACAGGAGAATAAGGAATGAGATTGTGACAACCCTGGTGATCATTTGAGATCTAGCGACGTAAATCCGCCCCCCGACACCTTCGACGCTGGTGATGCCTTTTCAACGCTTGTCGCAAGAGCAGGCTGCAGCGGATTCAGATAGTCCTGCGGCACGTCCGGTATCTCGCCGAGCCGTCTTGCCGCCATCAATTCGATGTCGTAGCCCTCATGTCTAACCCGCTCGTCGATGTACAGCAAGCAAAGCCCGACCATCCAAACCGGTGCGAGCAAGATCACGCTCGCCTGCGATAGAAGCTGCGACGTGATCTCGTACCACGCGGGTATGAGATCGTGGTCCATAAAGAAATTTAGAAAATCGACGCCCTGATACCACGCATACCATCCGACCGGAATGTACAGGATCGCAAGGGCAGAATAGACCGCGAGGATCGTGAACATAAACAACGCGGCAAATCGTCGGACATTGCCGCTCGCAAGCGACGCACTCCGTGCGATCGACGAAAATACACCAAGCCCTTCGACCGTGATAGTTTGCGGAACGTAGGCGAATCTCGACGCGACCAGAAAGAATAGCCAGAGCGTAAGGAATATTACTGCTACCGATCCGATGATCCCCACGATCACGGCCAGCGGCGGAACTGAGGACAAGACCGCGGCGATCAGGAACACGATCACCAGGCCGATCGTCAGCCCGAAATAAAATATCGCCCCGCCAACCATGATGATCAGCACCGAAATGATCAACGACGCAGCGAGCAGCGCCCAGAACCGGTCCTTCAGATTCTTGTATGTCGCCTTTACAGTGATCGGCTCACCGAACAATATGTGCCGCACAAAATTGCGCGACGCTCCGCCCATTACAGCCAGGATGGCAACCGTCTGTGCAAACAGAATGAAGAGCGTCCCCGTCCAGCCGAACAGGATCAGCGCTAGATTGTCAAAGGGATCTGCCGAACCGGTCGAAGGAAACAGCGTCCGCGAAAGAAAAGTCCACCCAACCGAAACAGCCGTCCCAACCGTAACCGGCGGCGCCGCCATCAATATGAACGTCCAGAAATTCTTCCGATAAAACCGAACCGCCCGGTCGATCAAATCGCCCGGGCCAAGCGCGGAGATAGGAGACCCGCTAAAATCTAAACCTTTGGTTCCCAATGACATTGTGGGCGCCGGCGGATTCAACTCATTTCCGAACTATTGTGCGGCTACTGATAAGTATCGACTCTAAAGTCCTTTGCATCGATATCCTGATTGAACGTGAACCTCTGCAACTGCATCTGCCACTCGTAAGAAGTTGTTCCATTTCCAGAAAGTATTTCAAGTGAGATCTTGTAACTGTGAGGCAGCGTAAGATCTCCCTCTTTCTTGAAATCGCCAAACTCCTCGACCATGGTGTACCGGGTTTCGCTCTGGCGAGCGGAAGCATCAACCGACCCTCCCTGTTGGGCCGCGATAATGCGTTTGTATTCCGTTCTCACATGGCTATACGTTTCAGGGTCGAAAAAAAGGCTCATGCTCAGGTCAGAACCCTTCTTCGGGTTGAAATCCAGTTCGTGATATCTGACACCGCCGATCTTCTTCGTGCCCGCGTACTTGATTTTTGCCGCCTTCGGATCGAAATGTAAAAGTTCCCACCCAGTCGAAAGAACCCCACTTGGGATTCCGTTCGTGAACGTTGATTCATTGGTCCGCAAGAAGCTTCCGAGATTTGACCGCACACCGGGCTTTACGAAGCCTACAGTGAACTCGTTGCCGTCAAATCCTAGCGATTCGAATGGATATTCCGGCGTGTTGAACTTCATCGCGATCATATACTTATTACCGGCCGACGCGAGTACGGAGATGCCGTCGGCCACTCCGCCTCCTCGGCCGAAAAAAGTGGCCCGGGCCGTTCCGACGATGGTCATTGACTTCAGCGAGTTTCTCGCTTCAGTCGTGCCGATCGAATCGAGATGTCTAGCCAATAACGCATCAGCAGTCAATTTCTCTTCTAAGGGCTTTTGGGCCAATGAAATCGAGGCCATCGTCAAGGTAAGCGAAACAGTAAGCAGTACGAGCTGGAAATTGGGGAATTTATACATTTTTTATCTCCTGCAAAAGCGTTATGAGCTTCGTCCAAACACGTTTTCCAAAACGAACACAAACTAGACTTCAGGTTCCACGAGCGTTCAGTATTATATCCAGCGCTGCCCTGCAACACCTAAAACCCGAACCCCTAAGCGTTAAAAGCTCCGAAACATAAAAAGGGTGCTGTCCTATGGCCCAGCACCCAAATACATTCAATCACCGATTGTGACTAAAACTCAAATCGGACGGCAAACTGCATAATTCGCGGTCCAAAATTGGCGGTCGGCTGAATCTGGCCAAAAGTGGTGGAATCGATATCAAAAACACCACTGTTATCAGCGATGAAGAAGTTAGTACGATTGAGAACGTTAAACGCCTCTGCACGCAACTGAAGTCTCATCCTTTCGTTGAAAGAAATGTTCTTGATCACACCAGCGTCCCAATTAAAATACATCGGGCCGTTGATAAAACCACGCTCCAAACCACTCGTTTGCCCAGGTTGATTTCTGAAGAACACCTGTCCGGCAAATCCAGGTGCAGGCGATCCGATCACATTTCCGTTCGTCGCCGAGCCATTAGGCCCGATTACCGACGGATCGATGAAGTAGATCTTGTCGCCAACCTTAAAGATACCGATCAGATCCTGGATCTGGTCCTTGGTCAGATTCGTTACCGCGGTCTGACGATTAGACCGGCCCACACGATTGAACGTGCCGTTGATATCTTTGATCGATATCGGGGCTCCGGAGCTGATGTTAACGATCGAGGAAACCTGAAGGCCTCCAAAAATCGTATTGACGATACCGCCGCTGTTGAGAAAGCGCTTGCCCTTTCCAAACGGCAGCTCATAGATCGCGTTGATATTGACCGTGTGGGTCCGATCATAATCAGTACGTGAAATCTCGATCTCCTGCCGGTTAAGGTCGAGGTACGGATCGAATCGGGCCTGCGCGTCACTTGCAACATCCGCCAGGATCTTTTGGAAGGTGTAGTTAGCCTGGAACGACAGACCGTTCGTAAACCGCCGCCTGATCTCAGCCTGCAACGCGTTATAGCGATACTTTCCACCATTTGTCAGAACATCGATCGGCCCCGCGTTCGGATTCGGACGGAAATTAATTCCGCCTCCCACGCCATCGACGTCCAGGCCATTAACAATATAGGTGGTGATAAGGTCACCCACATTACCGTTGATGATGTCAGGCACAATTGCCGCATTGTTCAAGAATGCTCCAAAGGGCAGTTGAGCGAAAACCGGTAGCGGCACACTGCCGACGATAGCCGGGTTGTAGCTCGCATCTGAACAGCCAAGCAGCGGATCGACGGGATTCGGATTGCTAAGCGTCGCTCCCTGGAGTCTGCAGTTCTGTCGTGCATTTATGAAATCCTGCAGAAATCCATTGGCATTGATATTGATCTGGTTGAAATCGTAACCACGAACCAGACTGTTACTTCGGCCGCCGACATAACGCACCTCAATGACCGAGTTAAAGCCGATCTCCCTCTGGACACCGAAGTTGTACTCCATATTGCGCTGCATCTGAAGGTTCGGATCCACCGCGAAAATGGTATTAAAGAAATTGCCCGCGTTCGCATTTCCAGTGGCAAAGGAAATCGGAGGCGTGAGCGACGGTGGCGTCGGGAACGGCGGCAGATTGTTGAATCGCGCGTTGACGTTCGCGGCGTTATTAGCTCGAAGTGTAAAATTCAGGCCAGCGTTTCCACCGGCTGCGTTGTCAGCCGAGCGAATGTATTCATCGTTGACGTATCCCATTCGGAAGCCGCCGCGAATCACCGATTCGCCCTCGCGGCCGAACAGCATTCCTAACAGGCCCGAACGCCTTGGTGAATAAGCAAAACTAACCACGGGACCAAAGTTATTCAGGTCCGGCTTGAAAAATTGTCCTGGCTTGCCGGCGTTTTTCCCGACAAGAACATAATTTCCATTCGGATCTGTCAACACATCTTGGATGTCAGATAGGGTTTCGGCACCCTTCAAGTCGGGCTCCAAATATACCTGGTCGGGATTTCTCAAAGGCGAGAAATAATCCCAACGGAGTCCGAGATTAAGCGTCAACTCGGAAGTGGCACGCCATTGATCCTGCACGTAAAGCCCGTGGGTCTCATACTCGAATTTCTGAAGCAGGGGAGCTCCGATAACCGGTCCAAGAGCGGGATTAACGAAGTTCGCGTTAACCGTCCCCGACCCGACAATGCCGCCTAATAGATAGCGAAGAGCGTCGGCTCTACCGCGATCCGTGGCGTTGATTCCGCCGGGGTAAAGACTTGCCGAAAGCCGCGGCGTCAGAGTATTTGCTGTCGTGGAAATGTTATAGATCGGAACCGCGTTAAAGTTCGTCTGAGAATCAATCCGTTGGGCATTGAAATCGTAACCGAATCTGATCGCGTGGCCTCCGACCGTGTACGATGCGTTATCTTGAAACGTGGTCTGGCCTGTATTACGACCCTGCTTTTGG
>DAIOWA010000215.1:0-5501 GCA_036758705.1 Pyrinomonadaceae bacterium
TTCGTCGAAGGAGTAGCGAATGCGAATTCGAACGTTTACTTGATCCGGGAAGGGCGGTCGCGATGTGCTTATTCATAATTGACAAACCCTCAATTCGAAAAAGGCTAGATCGATGGTCCGCGGAAGTTGACCGCAACGAATCCGTGAAGCTCTCACCACATCGCAAGCTGTGATGCTAAGACCTATAGCGGGTATGGAAACTCTACTTCTTTCACGGAAACTGGTGCCGCAACAAACTCGTTTGCGGGCGGCGCGCGCATCAAGAGCAATACCTTGATGTGCTGTTCGTGCGTGAGTATGTTTATAGCCCGCAAAGTTGCTTCGATTCCCTTTATTGTTTCCTCGGCTTGAAGTTCCTGAATTTCCTTAACTTTTTGTCTAACAGCCACAAGATCCACCCGATCGCTGCCTAGAAGACGCCCCAACTCCGCGTCAGCAACTTTGAGATCCGCCTGCCGGAGAGTGCTGAATTTTTGAGCTTCAAAATAGAATTCTTCCAGTTTCTTCTTCTGCTCACCGTTAAGTCCGATTTGATCAGCGAGCTGTAGAAAAAATGCGCTGTTCGCGGCTACCTGCATCAAACCGGTCGTGATCGGACTCATTCCCTTTCCGAGATCTACTTTTGCCCGCGGCACTTGCCTTCTTCCTTCGGGCAGTTGTGCCACTGCGACCGGAACCAACGCCAGCAGTGCAAGTACCATCAAGGATGTCTTCACAAGAATGTCCTTTGTATGTCGCATAGATGTTCCTTCCGTGTCTCACTGAATTCTGCGGGGGGCGGCGTCGCAGCGACTGTTCCCCACTAGTGCCCTAGGTCGCAATGACCGTGCCAAATCCAATCTCTATTATTCTTGCGAGGTCCGCGGCACGAGACAGTATTGAGTTTGTGTGAAATGCCCTAACACGCCCGTAATATCCCGCACTCTTGCATAGCCCGTTTTCGTTTTGATTGGTTGGAACACCATTCTCCTTTCTGTGGAGTTTAGTTTTGGCCGATCTGGTACTTGCGGTTTTCAATCTGCTGCCGGCATTTCCTATGGATGGCGGAAGGGTCCTGCCCAGCGTTCTTTCCTCTTTCATAGATCGCGCGGGTGCGACCCGAGTCGCTGCAGGCATCGGCCAATTCCTTGCGATCGTCTTCGTCTTCCTGGGTTTCTTCTACAACTTCTGGCTGGGCCTGTTCGTCTTTCTCGGAGCCGGCGGCGAAGCTGCACGAGAGAAGTTGGACAAGAAAGGATGATGACCGCGATTTCCGGCCTTACTGTCAAGGACGCGATTATTAGGCGGTTTACGGTGCTAACACCAAACGATTGGGCCAGACGCCGAAAGAGAGCAGTGGGTTTCAGAAGTTGCGGGTAATGCACGGGCGCCGTTCACAGTATTGGATAAAACGAGCAAGGTGATCACGATGTCAGTGTTTCGCTTGCGAACCTGGAAAACTACCGTGATCGGACTCCCGTACTGATGGACGACATCATCTCGACCGCACGGACAATGATTGAACGCGTCGGCCACCTCAGGACCTTGGGCATGAAAACCCCGATCTACGTCGGTGTCCACGCAGTCTTTGCTGGTGATGTCTACCGCGAGCTAATCGGGGCCGGGGTCGAAAGGGTGATTACCTGCAGCACGGTTATGCACGAGACGAACCGTATTGATCGGCGTCATATAAAGAAGAGAAAACACGTTTCGAAACCGTCTGGTATCCTGCGGGCCACGACAAGAGACCGTCGATGGACACGCCGAACACTACCATGATGCGACCAGTTCATCAGCGCATCCGGTATTAAGATCCATGACTCTCGTGGCCCTGTGAGGACTGCTGTGCCTTCTGCCATTCGGCGCGTAACATAAAACTCCCTCGAGTGACAATCCGGTCTCCAACGTTTAGGCCTTCAATCACGGGGTATCGCCCATTGATCTCCGCCCCAACCCGAACCGGCCGCATTTCAAAAACGGTCGGATCGGCAGTCGCGATAAAGACAACTTGCCGGCTGTTGAAGGTCTGCAGGGCCGTGGAAGGTATGACCGCAACCGTCCGCTCGCTTTGTCCCAGAGAGCCAAAGGCGACGTTCACGTACATCCCAAGTTTTAACGCGCGGTCGGGGT
Source organism: Pyrinomonadaceae bacterium (assembly GCA_036758705.1). Lineage (GTDB taxonomy): Bacteria > Acidobacteriota > Blastocatellia > Pyrinomonadales > Pyrinomonadaceae > OLB17. Next base: position 2,110 of record DAIOWA010000215.1, read on the forward strand.
TTACTAGCTCGACCCTTACTTTCGCAGTTCGCGTGGCCTGATCTATTGCGGGATCGATGTACGTCACATGGCCGCGGAAGAGCCGGTTCGGGAAAGCGCCGGTCGTAACACTTGCACCGCTTCCGACCCGCAGGCGGGAAAGATCCTTTTCGAAAACCTGAGCGATCACCCAGACGTTCGAAAGGTCGGTTACGCGAAGCAGCTCCTTGTTCGCCTCCACGACTTCGCCGGCGTTGACCGTCCGGCTTGTGACCGTTCCGCTGATCGGTGCAGGGACCGCGAAAACAGAAGTGACCTGCGACGCGTTCCTGAGCGAACTTACCCGATCCGTCGCCATCCCGTAAAGGATCAGCTTCTGCCGCGTCGTAGCCAATTCACTCTCCGATGTGCGAAGTTTGTTCAGGGCCTCCTCGCTCTGCGCTCGCGTTTCGGGATTGATCTCGATTAACTGGCCCGCCCTATCGTAGCGACGCCGTGCCTCCGTCGCTTCTGCTTCGGCGGTCCGCAACTTGGTGTTGTCCTGTTCGAGTTCCTCGCGGCTCGCCGCTCCTATTTTTATAAGGCGCGTTGTTCGCTGATATCGGTTTTGCATCTCGGAAAGCGCGGCTTCCGATGCCTTCAACTGCTTCGCTGCCTGGTCGAGTTCAGTCCGACCGGGCTGATTTATACGCACCAGGCGCTGCGTGCGTTCGTAGTTCTGCCGGGCGTTCTCCGTTTCCGTCCGGAGAGCGACGTAGCGGGACTGCGCTTCCGCGAATTCGTTACTGAAGACTACCGCGACGGTCTGCCCCCTGTTCACAGTTTCCCCGAGTTCCGGCGAAATTGAGCGGACGACGCCGCCCAGGAGTGCCAAGGCCGGCGTGTTGCGGTAAGCGTTGGCCTCGATCACGCCCGTCGACGCGGTAAGGCCAACCTCTGCGGCAAGCTGCTCGCCAACGGTTTCGATGGAGATGCCCGCGCTGGCCAATTGCTCTTGAGTGATCGTCACGGTCGCGTTCTCTGAAACTTCCCCCTGCGGCACGTCGGCCATCGAGGTCGATCGTGGCGCAGGGACCGGCTGGCCCGCACCGCCCGACGAGCTCCGCAGGTACCAGACGGCGAAAAAGAGCATGCCGGCAGCCGCGATGACGACCGCTGCTATCGCAGCCGGATGGAACCGTGGCTTCCTTGACCCGGTATGCCCTCCATCAATATCAAAACCATCGTAGGACTGCTCGACGGTCTCTGGGCTTCTGACCTCTCGCTCTTGTTTGGGTTGATTTGGCTCTTCTAGTTCGCTCATTTGTTTGTCAGTTCCGGCGCGCTGGTGGCGCGCATAATGTCAATATAGGAAGCGTATGCCTCGAACTGGGAATCGATAAACTCGCGTTCCGTCTCAATAAAGCGACGCTGGTCGGCAATGTAATCGAGCAGGGTCTTCGATCCCACCTCATAGGTTTGCCGGACCACGTTCAGGTTTGCGGCGGCCTGATCGCGAACTCCGACCCGATAGATCTGCTCTGCCCGTACCGCGCGGTTATATCGTGCGTACGCCGCCGCGACTTCCCGCCGGATCGTGAGTTCACCGAACTCCCTTCGGCTCCGCGCCGCATCTTCCTCCAGGATGGCGGCGGCTATCAAGCCCTGGTTACGATTCCGCACAGGAAGCTTTAACGTGACACCGAATGTGAAAAACTGGAACTTACTGTCGATCGGGAGCAGGGCTCCGGTCGTTTCCTGGAATCCGAGCAGTGGAAAACCTGAACGCATCCGCTGATAGCCCAGCATGACGTCCGCGTCGATCCGCCCTTCGGCCCGGGCCTGATCGAGCCGCGCCGCGGCGAGACGTTCCACTGCCCGGGCTCCAAGTAGGTCCGGCCGAGTCTGAATTGCACGTTCTGATGCTTCCGGCTGAGGCTCGAGCGATCGGAGCAGGTTTTCGAAGTCTCCCCGCAACAGAATTGGCTGGTCGGGAGCCATTCCGATCAGGTTGCGAAGCTCAAGAAGCCGCACCTCGACGTCACCCTCGCTCGTTTCCCGCATCGCTCGGATTCGGTTCAGTTCGACCGCCTCCATGTTCTGTTCAAGCGGCGGCCGTCGGCCTTCAGCAACGCGGGCGGAGACGAGCTGCCAGTTTTGAGTGGCCACGTCCAGGATCTCTTCGGTGAATTTCAGCTTCGACACCGCTGCCAGGCTCTCGCCGAACTTTATCCGCACATCGGCGGCGACCTGACGCTGGCGTTCCGCGAAAGCCTGCTCACGAATTTCCAATTCCCGCTCCGCTACCCGTACACGCGCGCCGACCCTTCCTCCGAGTTCGAGCGGCAAGGCCCCCTGAACCATCAGGCTTTTGTCCATTCCCGCAATTTGTCTCGTCCCGCTTATTTCCAGACTCGGATTCGCACGAAGCCGCGCCTGCCGGACCAGCGCCGCACCCGCTTCGGCTTCTTTTTTCATCGCGGCGAGTTCGGCGTTGTTGTTCAAAGCGTAGGCAACAGCCGCGTCCGCGCTCAAACCATTTTGCGGATCAAAATACCGGGCGGTCGCGGTGATCTTGCCCGCATTCGTTACCGCGGGGGGAGCGGAGATCGGATCCGGCTGCCGCGTCGTCTGTGAAACCCCCAACTGGCCGAGCCCCGCGAGCAGTATCAATGCAGAGACCGTCGGGAATAGGAGCCTTCTCGTTTTCATAGTGTCTGATCGGCGGGCCGGCCCGCCAGAGCGGAAGCTCGTTCCGTCTTCTTAAGTGCCCTTTCACGGATCCACGAGAAGATGACGGGCGTGATGATGAGGACATGGAGCAGGCTCGACACCATTCCACCGAGTACCGGAGCGGCAAGCGGTTTCATCAGCTCCGATCCGGCGCTTGAGCTCCACATGATCGGCAGCAGCCCCGCCACTACCGTTGAAACGGTCATGACCTTCGGCCGCAGCCGCAACAAAGCACCCTCGCGGACGGCTTCAAATAATCCTCGCCTATCAAATCCGCTACCCATCTCCTTCTCTTTCTTCGCCACCGCCTCCTCGAGATAGATAACCATCACGACGCCCGTCTGGACCGCCGTGCCGAACAACGCGATGAATCCGACCCAAACGGCCACGGAAAAGTTATAGCCGAGGAACCAGATCAGGTACATCCCTCCAGTCAAAGCGAAGGGCACCGCCATGAGGACATGCAGGGCCTCGACCGCGGAATTATAAGTTATGTAGAGCAGCCCGAATATCACCAGAAGGACCATCGGCACAACGAGCAGGAGCCGATTCTTTGCGCGGATCTGATTCTCGTACTGCCCGCTCCAGGCGATGTAATAACCCGCGGGAAGCTGAAGCTGCTTTGAGAGTTCCACCTTCGCGTCGTCGACGAATGATCCAACGTCGCGGCCCCTGACATTCATCAGCACCGTCCCGCGCAG